>SYFN01000008.1 GCA_005800405.1 Burkholderiales bacterium | reverse complement strand
GCGCTACGCTTTGCACACTGGCACAGGCAAATAGGGTAATTGCTGCAAACCAAGTCGGGCTCCTAAAAGCCCTTTTTAAGCAATCGACTGGCTCCCTTTTAATCCGCCACACTGGTATCCAATTCGCCGCCACTCACACTGCAGATCTTTTTCTGCGAATTTAATCTCCTCTGTAATACCTTGGGTACCTTCGGGTACCCTTTTTTATTTGACCGTCTTTCCTGAGGGCACTTTCGCACGCGTACGCGAGTAAAATGCGGCCATCACCTGCAACCTGATAGCGGGTTACCACCTCATTTTTCGCACGGCTATCATGCAAGTCTTTACCGTTGACACGCTGCGTCACCGACTCGACGACATTCTGGACATAGCAGAATCAGAAGAGGTCCTAATCGCCCGTGATTCGGGTGACAACCTAATGCTTGTTACCGAAGCCGGCTGGCGCGCCTTGCAGGAGATGGCTCATCTGCTGGCAACCTCGCTCAATGACGAGCGCTTGCAGCAGAGTCTGCAGCAGCTGCGCGCCGAATATCTCAACCGACACGAAACGAAATGAGCCTGTGGCTGACATCGCATGCGCGTGAAGATCTGGATTAGTGGCGGCAGTCCCAGCTTGCAATGGCAGTACGCGTTGAAAAACTGCTTGATCGGCTGGCCGCTGGCGAGAAACTGCCAGACTTGGGGCATACCCGGCTAGAATTCGGGCTTGTTTCGCTGATGTCATTCAAAATCGCGCCCGAGCACCGACTCGTAATTGAAACTCAGGGTGATGACTTGATTGTGCACCAGTGCCGTTTCCATTATTGAATACCTTTCAAAATCATGACTGAACACACAGACGCTCAAGCGGTTGCAGACTTCCTGTTGGAGCATCCTGAGTTTTTCGAAGATAACCCCGAGCTCACAGCCAACCTGAAGCTGAGTTCTGCGCTTGGTGGTCGCACGGTATCGCTGCAAGACCGACAGGCTGAACTGCTGCGAGAAAAAATCCGTCAGCTGGAATTAAAGCTCTCCAATCTGACGCGTATCGCAAAAGACAATGACGCCATCATGACCAACTTCCATCAATGGACCCTGCAGCTCTGGCGCTCGCAAGACGCCAACGATCTGGGAGAAGCGGTTGCGCAAACGCTGAGAGAAGCATTCGATCTTCCTGAAGCCACCCTGCTTCTCTGGGACCACTGCACCGATGCAGGTGACGCGCGCGCGTATGCCGATCAGCTCAAGGCGCCCTATTGCGGCGCCGCGAACGGCAAGCCGGGTCTCGCTTGGTTGACCAATGCCGCTGCGATGCAGTCCGCAGCGCTGATTCCATTGCGTAAGCCCGAAACCGAGCAAAGCATCGGTTTGCTCGTGCTGGCGTCGCCTGATGCGCAACGATTCAGCAGCGACATGGCCACCGATGTGCTTTCGCGTATCGGAGAAACTGCAAGCGCGGTGCTGGATGGACTGGTTGGCTGATGCCGTGAGGACCGCGGACGATACGGAACAGATTGCAGGCTATCTGGGGTATTTGCAGACCCAGCGCAAGCTCTCGGACCACACGCTGGATGGTTATCGCCGCGATCTTCTTCAACTGCAAACTCTCGCCGCAGAAAAATCGAGTACCGCATTAGCGGCACTTACCCAGATCGACATCCGCCGTTTTGCATCTCAGCTGCATGCACGCGGCTTTTCAGGCAGCTCGATTGCACGCAAACTCTCCGCCTGGCGCGGTTTTTATCAGTGGTTGGCACAACACCGAACCCTGCGCGCCAACCCAACCGATGGTGTGAAAGCACCGAAGCGTGCGAAGAGTCTACCCAAGGCGCTGGGTGTGGACGATGCGGTGCGGTTGGTATCGACAAAAATAGCACAAGGCGATGGTGAAGAGGGTACTACCCATCGTCTATGCAATCAGGCCATGTTCGAATTACTGTACTCAAGTGGGCTGCGTGTATCTGAACTCACCTCGCTGGACAAACAGTACGTGAAAACACCCGAACATATGTCAGTAGGCTGGATCGACCTTGATGCTGCTGAAGTTACCGTGACCGGCAAAGGAAGCAAACGCCGCAGCGTGCCCGTCGGCGCGGCCGCTGTCAATGCGATAAGGCAATGGCTGGTCGTGCGCGATACGACTGCCAAGCCAACCACACCAGCCGATCCTCATGCACTATTCATCACGCCGCGCGGTAGACGTATCACACCTCGCGCCGTGCAGACACGCATCAAAGCGCTGGCGCAGTCACTGGGTATACCGGCCAATGTACATCCGCACGTACTGCGACATTCGTTTGCATCGCATGTACTACAATCGTCGGGCGACCTGCGTGCAGTCCAGGAAATGCTGGGGCACTCGTCGATTGCATCGACACAGGTATACACTTCACTGGACTTTCAACGACTCGCGCAGGTCTACGATGCTGCACATCCTCGCGCCAAGAAACAGAAATAAAATCACAGAATATGAGAACCCTCATTTCAGGGTACAACGCAAACCTCAGGAAAAACTAGCAGATCATGTCCCTCATCCCCGCTACGATACTCACCGGCTTTTTAGGTGCCGGTAAAACAACGCTACTCAATCGCATTTTGCATGAGCCACACGGTTACAAGATCGCCGTGATTGAAAATGAATTCGGTGAAGAAAACATCGACAATGAAATTCTCGTCCACGACAGTAATGAACAAATCATCGAGATGAGCAATGGCTGCGTATGCTGCACTGTGAGAGGCGATCTGATTACGGCCTTGGGTGAGCTCGCACGAAAGCGCAGGGAAGGTGCTTTGCAATTCGATCGCGTGGTCATCGAAACCACGGGTCTGGCCAACCCCGGACCGGTTGCGCAAACTTTTTTCATGGATGAAGAAGTCGCAACCGATTATCTGCTTGATGGCGTGATCACCGTGGTCGATGCCAGTCACGCGATGCATCAGCTCGACACCTATGAAGAAGCGCAGCGACAGGCAGGATTTGCAGATCGCATGCTGCTGTCAAAAACCGATCTGGTCACGCCGGATCAAATCATGGCGCTGGAAGCGCGCCTGAAGCGCATGAATCCCCGCGCGCCTTTGTTACATGCAGATTTCGGCAAGGTAGCGATCTCGGAAATTCTTGATATTAGGGGCTTCAATCTCAACGAACGCCTCGACATTAATCCGGATTTTCTGAAAGCGGAATCTCCCGACCACGATCATGAGCATCATTGCGATGATCACTGCGATCACCATGACCATGACCACGCACATTATCACGGCGGCAGCCACACCGATGATATTGCGGCGTTTGTCTTTCGCAGCAATCGCGCGTTTGATCCTGCCGATCTTGAGGAGTTCCTGAGCAGCCTGATCAAGGTCTACGGTCCGCGCATGCTGCGCTACAAAGGCGTGCTGTGGATGGAGGGCGCCTCCCGCAAGGTGATCTTTCAGGGTGTACATCAGACCATGGGCAGCGATCTGGGCGGGCAGTGGGCAGAGACCGAGACGCGAGGCAGCAAAATTGTTTTTATCGGACAAAACTTGCCGAAAGGTATTTTTATCGAGGGTCTGGAGCAATGTCTGGTATAAAGTTGGTAAGGTTTCAACACAGCTAATGTATTGATCCATACTAAATCTCTTAAAAATCATGCAAAGCTTGTCCCGCAGCCGGGCAATACGATTAAAATAGGCGCCGGTTTCAGCCGGGTAGAGCCTGAGGGCCCATCTCAGTAGGTGACGAATGAGACAGGTTCCAGGACTTGATGGAGACAACCCGGAACCACGGCCCAAAGTCACTGCGCAGCCACAATTTTGCTGCAACGACGATGGGTAAAATTCACAGATTCGCAGCAACGAGAGCAACTGACGTGGCAACCAACACAAAAACCCCAAAGGCCGCCGGTATCGACGGCGCTCATCTCACCGAAGAGCAAATTCTCGCCATGGGCGAGAAGGGCTACATGAATCCAGCGCAGCTCGCTTTTTTCAAGGCGCGCCTTCAGCAGCTTGAAAAAGATTTGCTGAAAAACGCAGGCGAGACCACCGAGCATTTGCGCGAAACCGTGCTGGTGCCGGACCCCGCAGATCGCGCCACCATTGAAGAAGAGCACGCGCTTGAGCTTCGCGCCCGCGATCGCGAGCGCAAGCTGCTCAAGAAAATTCAGCAATCACTGGCCTCTATTGATTCCGGTGACTATGGCTGGTGCGAAGAAACCGGCGAGCCCATCGGGATTCCCCGGCTGCTGGCGCGCCCGACTGCCACACTTTCTCTCGAAGCCCAACAGCGGCGCGAGCTCAAGCAAAAGCTCTACGGCGACTGATTCGTCGACTGCGCGATTCGCCCGGCTGATCCAGCCGGGCCGCCCTCCTCAGTACCGATATTCAGCCAGTTTTTCAGTATTCGCTGCTGCGCAGCAATGCTGGTGATGACAATCGCTTCCGGTTTGCAGTAGTATCCGGTTATCATCTCATTGTGATTTTGTAATTCAATCCGCTTCACGCATGACATCAACCGCGCTATACCGCCGAAAAATTCATCGCCCTGCTGCATTTCTGAACATGGTCCTGATGCTGAGCCTGCTGCTGACGCAGTGGCTAGGCTATGCACACGCGATTGCCCACGCGGAGGGCCGGAATGAAGCGGTTCGTATCGAGATTGCGAAAGCTGGCGCCGTCGATCATCAGAAAGCGGCCAGCGCCTGTGCCGCCTTTGACGCCGCCACCCTGGGTGCGGGCCTGCACTCGCCTGCCATCACGCTTTTTGCCGAGTCCGCGCCTTCATTCGTCCCTCTGGCATTGACACCCGTCGGCCATACGCCGGCCTTTTTTACGCACTTCTCCTCCCGCGCACCCCCACTGACAGCCTGAACCTCGGACCAGGACCACCGCCAGCGACAGCTCGCTTCCGCGGTGCGTGCTTCATTTATCAGTGGAAAATGTCATGAACTTACGCAAGAATTTTCTGGCGCATGCGGTCGCCTGTGCCATTGCAGGTGTCGCGGTCGCAGCGCACAGTCAGGAACAAACTAAAAGCCTCGCCCCCGTGATCGTCACTGCAGATCCCTTTGGTGTAAATGAAAATACGGTGATTCTGGCGCCCGCCAAGGTGCTCTCGGGCGACGAATTGCGCAACAAACTCGGTGGCTCGCTCGGCGAAACTTTGGGCAGTGAGCTGGGTGTGAGCGCTTCGGGATTCAGCGCGGGCGCATCAAGACCAATTATTCGCGGACTGGAAGGCCCGCGCGTCAAGATTCTGCAAAACGGTATGAGCAGTGGTGATCTGTCCGCAATATCCAATGATCATGCGGTCGGCAGCGGCGTGATGAGTGCGCGGCAGATCGAAATCTTGCGCGGCCCTGCAGCACTGCTCTACGGATCAGGCGCCATCGGTGGCCTGGTCAATATCGTCAATGACCGCATACCCACCACGCTGGAACCGCGCGCTACCGGTGAATCTGAATTGCGCTACAGCGCCGTCGACCAGGGCACCGGTCTGAGTTTTTCAGCCGATCGATCGGCGGGCAACATCGGTTTGCATGTTGATGGCAATGTGATGAATGCCGGTGACTATCGCATTCCCGGGACTAGTGCAGTAGACCGGAGTGCTGCGAACAACGATACCGGCAAGCTCGGCTTTTCCCGCAACCGGGAAAACAATATCGCCGTCGGTGGCTCGCTGATACAGGATTGGGGACACATCGGCGCATCATTGTCCGAGCTGGGTAAAGTCTATGGGATTCATGGACGCGATGAGCTCTCCAAAATCGATCTGGCGCAAACCCGTTTTGATGTAGACAGTTTGATCAAATCGCCATTCGACGGCTTCGATGGTTTGCGCATTAAACTGGGACAAACAGATTATCGTCACACCGAACTGGAAGACGGAACCAATCCTCATGTTCGCTTCAGCAAAAAAGCTTTCGAATCGCGCTGGGAATTGAGCCACCTGCCGATCGCAGGATGGCGCGGTAAATTCGGACTGCAAACCGAGCAATCGACCGTCCAAGCGATGAATCTCGAAGGGGGAAATCCCACCGTACCGCGCACACACTCGCAATCGACGGCGGGTTTTTTTGTGGAAGAACGCGACTTTGGCGACCTGAGAATCAACGTCGGCGGGCGATTTGAATCGGTATCGCGCAGTCCACTTACCGATATCAAACGATCATTTAATCTGGGCTCCTACTCAGCCGGGGCGCTATGGGCTTTCATGCGCGGCTATGGTCTCGGCGCCACTGCATCGGTCGCACAACGCGCGCCTATGGCAGAAGAACTGTATTCCGGCGGCGCGCATCACCCGACCGAAACTTTTGATATCGGCGATGGCACCCTGAAAAAAGAGACCTCGAAAAATATTGACCTGTCTTTGCAGAAAACGACGGAAGCACTGCGCTGGAAAGCTAATATTTTTCAAAACAAAGTGAAAAATTTTGTCTATGGATCGCTGTCCGATATCGCAATCCCAAGCGATTTCGATGACATGTCAGTCAAACGTACTTTCAGCCAAGCCGACGCTACCCTGCGCGGTGTCGAAGCCGAGTTAAGTTACAACTATTACGATCCCGGCTGGTTTGGTCGTGTATTCGCAGACACCTCGCGCGGCACACTGGATAACCTGGGTAACCTGCCGTTGCAACCCGCAACACGCACCGGCCTGAGCTTTGGCTATCAGGATTCCCAATGGCGCTCATCGCTCTCCGTGCTGCACGCAAGCGCTCACAATCGGATTGCCAGCAGCAGCATCTCGGAAGAGACAACAACGCCAGCGTATACCCGAGTAGATGCCAGCGTTAATTATGTGCAGCGCTACGGCACGACCGATGTCACCTGGTTTCTGCTGGCCCGTAATCTGCTTAACGAGGAAATTCGTCTGTCGACTTCACTACTGAAGGACTATGCACCGCAGCCGGGCAGAAATCTCATGCTGGGTCTGCGTACCCGTTTTTGAGTACATGCTAGTCCAGACAGCAATTTTCAAAATACGCAGTGTCAGTAGCCACACCTCGTAGTATCTCATGCTGCGTCAAAAAAATCCTACAGCTCACGTGGCACCGTTTGACAAAAGCGACATGCACCGTTGTAATTACGACGGGCACATTGATCGGTAGTTTAACCGCACCTGCAATGACCCAATCCGTGCGACCCGACGGGGCACATAGTTTTCGCTTCTATCCATCGACCTGATGCGAACGTGAAAATCTTTGGCTTATTCGGCAAAAGCGCAACACGCCATGTGCGAACCGCTTCAGCATAGGCATTGCAACCCGATATGCAGGCACTCAATACGCCGAAAAAAATCGATGAGATCGAGCATGAAATGTCGGCCGAATTCAGCACAAGCCTGCCGTCAAAAATTACAGAATCCTTTTCGTTGGTACAAACCACCGATATTCGACAAACGATTGAAGAAGCCGCTATTCTTTTTGGTAGCGGTCAGACCGTTGCAGCACGAGAACTGCTATCAGCCGCCATCACCCGGCCAGCACCAAAATCCGATGAACACCTAGCGTGGCGCATGCTGCTGGAATTACATGAATTCAAAGGTGACCAGGCAGCCTTCGAGCAGCATGCATTGTCCTATGCAGAGCGCTTCGAGACATCGCCGCCTCCCTGGCAATAGGCTGAAACAATATCTACCAATGCCTTCGGTGACAAACTGCCGGTACAAAGCTTCCGCGGCAAACTCTTGAGCAGCAGTCAACCCATGCTCGACCATCTCTTTCAGATGGGCTGCCGGCATCGGCAATTTCGTCTTGAATTTCTCAATGTGAGTGAGGTTGATATGGCGGGTTGCGATGCTTTGCTGCGTAAGCTGGCATCGTGTGAGACACAGGGCTGCGAAGTCAGTCTCCGTAACGCTGATGCGCTTCCAGATGAAATTCGCGGGCTGATTCAGCCAGGACGGCGTGACAATGACGACACAGGCTGGCGTTTGCTGATGGCCTTGCTATGGCTGATGCAGGCAACAAGCGCATACGAATCGACCTGCCTCGATTACAGCATTACCTATGAAGTATCGCCACCCTCGCCACGATCAAGTCCGACACGCCTGCACGATGCCAAGTCAGGTCGTTCGGATCAGGCTTTCATCATGCCAGCTACGATCGAGATGCCGGTCGACGTCTTGCTGGCCGGGATCGACGCTGATGCACAATGCCACGAACGCTTGGTGCTGGATTGTGCCGGCTTGCGTCGTGTGGATTTCAATGCCGCAGCCCCCCTGCTCGCGGGCTTGAACCGACTGGCCAGCATCAAACCTGTAGAATTGCGGCATACCAGCTTTCTCGTCGCTGTCTTGCTGCAGCTCGTGGGCGGGAATGGCAAACTGAAAATCATTCACCGCAAAACCTGAAGCGCAGACATACCTCACGCCGCCTGTGGCATCACGTGTTTGTTGGAATTGGATGACGAACACCCTTGAGGTCGGTTTAGACAGCTACTTATTTTTTGAGAGATTCGAGATGGAACAATTCTACGGTACGACCATTCTTTCGGTCCGGCACGGCAAGACAGTGGCGCTGGGTGGCGATGGTCAGGTCACGCTGGGCAATGTGGTCATGAAAGGCTCCGCGCGCAAAGTGCGCAAGCTGTTTCACGGAAAAGTACTGGCTGGCTTTGCGGGTGGTACTGCAGATGCATTTACCCTGATCGAACGTTTCGAATCCAAACTTGAAACCCATCAGGGTAATCTGATGCGCGCCTC
>SYFN01000118.1 GCA_005800405.1 Burkholderiales bacterium | reverse complement strand
CTTGCTCAAAGAATTGAAGCCAAGATTGATGCCGAAGCCGTCGAAACCCAGAATGAAACCACCATTCAGATTCACACCGCTCTTGGTATACGCGTCCAGGTCATACCAGCTGTTGTTGTCCCAGGTCTCGTACTTGGCGACACCTTCCAGAGAGCCATAGCCGATACCGACATACGAGTGAATGGTTTTGTAAAACGGGACCAGACTCCCGGGACCGACGGCAGCGA
Source organism: Burkholderiales bacterium (assembly GCA_005800405.1). Taxonomy (GTDB): domain Bacteria; phylum Pseudomonadota; class Gammaproteobacteria; order Burkholderiales; family Burkholderiaceae_D; genus Pernthalerella. Next base: position 4,511 of record SYFN01000118.1, on the reverse strand, counting down.
AAGTTGCGCCGACATTGGCAATGTAGGGTACGCTCGCTCGCTCGGTGTAGTTGTTGGCGTAGAACGAATAGCCTTGGGCATTATATCCGCTGGGGGGGAAGACCAATCGTACCGTTGATGTAGAAACCGGTGCCCTGGTCTTTCAGTTCATAGAAGCCGATGCCCACACCATGGGTTGTGTCAGATTGCTTCGCTTGGTAGTTGATATCTGCGAACGTGGAATCTGCAAGCGCAAAGTCACTGAACATCAATACCGTCAACGAGGCGGCGAGCGAGATTTTTTTCATCGGGATTTGTTGTTTTTATTTTGGAGATTGACAGGTCAGGACGCAGCCACACCGACTTGGCCGCGTTCGAGGCTTTGGCGATTGGCTTCGTCAGGATCAAATAATCGCACCAGCGAGTTCAGCAGCCGGGAGGCCTTCTCGCTATTGTCTGTCGAGTAGTTGCAAACATAGACGTCCAGCGTCACCGCCTGTAATTCTGGCCAAGTGTGCAAGGCCAGATGAGATTCAGCGAGCAGCACCGTGCCTGTAATGCCGCCGGTCTCTTCCTCGTCTGCGCCCGGAAATGCGTGGAAGACTTCATTGACTGCAGTCAGTCCACTGGCCTTGACCAGTTTCAGGCAGGCCGCACGCAAACTTTCGACATCCGTCATCAGGCCCAGATTTTTTTTGCAGCCTGACAGGTCAGCGGTCAGATGAAGTCCTTGCATTCATTACTCCTTGTTATTGCATCAACCAGAGACACCTGCCCGATGAGGCAGCAGAATTTGTTTCGTTTTACTCAAGCCTGCTTCTTAGGCCTACCGGTTTTAATCGGGTCCAGCTTCGCTTGCGCAGATTTCAGCTTTTCCGTCCCCATGTCGCTAATCAGCGCTATGCCAATTCTGAGCAGCTCGCTTTTTTTTATCTGAAAACCCGCTTTCAGACAGGCATTTTTGACCTTGGCGATCTTTGCATACTCTTTCGTCGGCATGGTGAAACTATCACGCACTACCTTGTCACTGGCAGATTTGCCAGTCTTTCCAGGCGACTTGGACTTAAGGGACGATATGCGCGCATTCGTCTTGCCGCCTGCAACGGTAATGGCGGATTTCGCGACCATGGCAATTGGGGAAAGTTTACGAAGGCGAAACAATATAAATGATTTACCCGTTTTTCAAGCCCTATTTGCGGAAATGGCCGGATATCTGTGGTCATGACCGCCGCAAGGCACTAAAAATTTTCAAGATAATAAGTTATTCGCATCGATGATCGATCTTCCGAGACTTTTCCTTTCAAGATTATCTTTTCGAGTCGATCCACCCTCTGAGGGCGGTGGTCTTCGGCATCTGCCTATTACTTCATTTTTATTTTGATAATTAAATGAAGATTTAATCGAACCATCGATGACATCGGCATGGATTGCAATCTACAAACGGAAAAGAACTGATCTGATTCAACGAGATCGCCATTTCATTGTTTGAATAGGGCCCGGTCGATGCGATCTAAACGCTGTCTGTACTGCCGCCTCGCCATCGAGCTGAGGAGCTGGGTTCTCAATGAAAACTTAGACAGACTTTGTCCTTTAGACACATGCATAAACTGATATTTTTTCTGTCACTGCTCGCGGCCACGTGCGCCGACGCACAAGATATCTCGTGCAACTAGGCGCAGACTGTCGAGGGAAAACCAGCCTGTCTTGACAGCCTTATGCGACAACAGTCGTATTGCTTCTCGATCCTCGATACGGACTCAAAAAACCTTTGTATGGCGCAGGTCAGACAGCAGAAAAATTATTGCTTCAGCATTCGATCTTCCGATATCAAGACCATCTGCTTTGACGTTTTCAAGTAACGACACAGGCTCTCGCTTTGGGCCGTCTGTACTCCTGCTAATTAATTGAGATGCATCCTGCCACGCAGGCCAGCTAAAATAGGGCTCGGATCTGCCACGGACGCCATTGGGTCACTCACGACAGGCGATCGGTTTCGGCAGCGTTCCCGAAAACAACAACATCAAATTCACAGAGGAATCTCATGACCATCGTCAGCCAGCGCGCGCAGAGCCTGGGAACTGAAAACGCCTTCATCGTTCTGGCCGAAGTCAACCGATTGATACGCGAAGGGCGCGATATTCTCTCGTTCTGTATCGGCCAACCTGATTTCCACACGCCGCAGCATATTCAGGATGCTGCCGTGAGCGCAATCCGCGAGGGCAAGCACGGTTATACCCCCTCAGCTGGCATTGCGGAGTTGCGTGATGCAGTGGCCAAGGAATTGAGTCGTACTCGTGGTGTTGAGGTTTTGTCTGATGATGTGGTTATCGCTGCTGGCGCCAAGCCTTTCATTGGCTACACCATCGCCTCTGTGACTGATTACGGTGCAGGCGACGAGGTCATTTATCCGGTGCCGGGTTTCCCGATTTACGAATCGCAGATCAAAGCCAATGGCGCTGTGGGTGTGCCGATTTTCCTGCGTGAATCGCGTCAATTCAGTTTCGATCCACAAGAGTTGGCAGACAAAATCACGCCGCGTACCAAACTACTGATATTGAATTCACCACAAAATCCAACGGGCGGCATCATACCGCGCAAAGATATGGAAGCCATCGCCGAGATATTGCGCCAGCATCCACAGGTCTGGATCTTCGCTGATGAAATCTACGGTCGCCTGATTTACGACGGCGAATTCGTATCCATCGCCTCACTGCCGGGAATGCAAGAGCGCACCATTATTTCTGACGGATGCTCAAAGACCTACGCGATGACAGGTTGGCGTCTGGGCTACATCGCCAATCGCAAACTCGCGCCGTATTTCACGACCTGGATAACCAACACCGAATCCTGTGCATCACAGATTACGCAATGGGCAGCAGTACAGGCGCTCACTGGTCCGCAAGATGATGCGAACCGCATGCGCGATATCTTTCATCAGCGACGTGAACTCATTGTTGGTCTGCTCAACGCGGTGCCCGGTGTACAGTGCCAAAGCCCGGGCGGTGCGTTTTATGCATGGCCTAATGTCACCGAGGCGTGTCAGCTGACAGGTTGCCGTGATTCTGAAGAATTCCGCAAGCGGCTGCTCAACGAAGCCGGTGTCGCGGTGCTGGCCGACATTCATTTCGGGCAGCGGGTCGAAGGCGAGGGACAGCACATACGGCTCAGCTACGCCGCCTCCAATGACGCCATACGCGAAGGCGTGGGACGCATGGCCGAATTTGTAATAAAACACATGAAATAAGGTGGGATTCGATGCCATCCTTGGATGACATCGAAGCGCATCACTCGCAGGTAAATCGACTTACGCACCGCAACCAGACAACGCAATCCGTACTCTGGTGGATGACTTTCTTCCCGCTGCGCTGGCAATGCTGCTTGGCACGCTGCCATACCTTGCCTGAAAAATCGAGGCTGCTGTAGCTGTAGATCAGCCCTGACTCGTCGCTGGCAAGTTCGCGGATCACGCAACTGCTGAGCACGCCGACAGCGAGCAGTCCGGTGAGAATGGCTCGTGCGGCGCGAGATCTAGCGCTGCGAATTTCGGGGCTGCGGGTTGGTCGGGGTGGCTGGTACAACAATCAGCGTCTCCGGCGGTGGTGGGGGTGGCTTGACGACTTTTCTCGGCGCGCCGTTGGGGTTGGATTGTGTCGTGATGGCGTCTGGCTTGTTGCGCTGATCGTGCGAAGAAATCGTCTCGGCGCCACTAGGCAGGGCGCCGAGCGCAGACCACAGCAGTGCTGCTGCAATCAGGTGAATGAGGGCTGGTGTCACGATGGAGTGTGCTCTGATCAATCCATTCGTACCGACTTAATCCATGAGAATTTGCGCTCAGTGCGGTTAAAGTTCCAGCCTTTGTCGCGCATGCAGTCAATAAACGCAGCGCTCATGTAGATTGTTTGGTCTTTCTTGTCCTTCGACGATTCAGGCACGAAGAAGTTGGCCTGGTTACATGCTCGCTCATCCTGTTCGAAATCTGCCTTGGTCGCCGCGTTACTTCCGGTACGAGTGATCTGATAGTTCCCGCCACAGCTCGCCAGCAACAGGGTGGGCAAAAGCAGGGTGGCAGAGAAGGATTGTTTCATGGTGTCTCCCGGATATCAGGTTGGTTTGTCTGAACTTTTTCAAGGACCGCCAGCGGCATCGTCCGCGGCACGCGATATTTTGCCATGACCCGCCCCGCCTAGCCTTGCACCGAGTAACCGCCATCCACCGGAATCGCGGTGCCGGTGATGAAATCCGAGCCGGCGCTCGAGAGGAAGACGGCAATTCCGGCGAAATCCCTAACCTCACCCCAGCGACCGGCAGGCGTACGCGCCAGAACCCGCTCGTGCAGGCCAGCGATGTCTTTGCGTGCGGTTTGCGTGAGTTCGGTATCGATCCAACCCGGCAGCACCGCGTTGACCTGAATATTGTCGGCAGCCCACGCGCAGGCCAGTGCGCGTGTCATTTGCACGATGCCACCTTTGGATGCTGCATAAGGGGTCGTGAAGGCCGTACCGAAAATCGACATCATCGAGCCAATGTTGATG
>SYFN01000117.1 GCA_005800405.1 Burkholderiales bacterium | reverse complement strand
GGAACAATCCGCTTAAAGCGGATAAATTCGCAGCGTTTTTAACAAACTTTTAAAATAATTGCCCAAAAATTAGGCAGTTCAAAAATTGCTGAGTAAAGTTCCTTGTAAAAGGGATTTGTTCAGCGCTTCCCTAGGAAAGCGCTGTCGTGCTGGTTAGTGGCAGCGTTGCTTTGGCAATCGCTCACGCCGGCGATTGCCGGCCTGCGTTCAGGCGATGGCGGGCGTTGGACCGAGGTCTGCGTCAGCTCGGGCGTCAAGTGGGTCCAGACATCCGATGTCGGCCAGCCTCAGGTCTCGCATGCAGCGGCAGATCGCTGCGTATTGTGTGCCGCCACCGGTGCTGCTCGCGATTTCGATGTCCGTGATTATCTATCGGATGCAGCGACTGACAGCCTCTCTCTCCGGCGCGGCCGCACGCCGGTTTTGAGCTTCTCCACATTTCAACGACGTTCGCGCCCCCTCCTTCTCCTGATCACAACCTGATGTCGCTGGCGGTGCACGAATGTGTTCCGTTGCGATCCTTTCCGCTGTATTTCAGGAGTTTTCATGTCTGCTGCTGTTACCAGAGCGTTCGTCGCGAGCGCTCTTTGTGTCGCGCAAACCGGGTTTGCCGATACGCTCTTGCCTGCCGTGACAGTGACCGGTACGCGCGAGCAAACGCTTTTGTCGGAGACCCCCACATCGGTGGGCGTGATAGATCGCAGTGCGATCGATTTCAATCGACCATCCCATCCCCAACATTTGCTGGGACAGATTCCCGGCGTGGCCATCGCGGTCACCAATGGCGAGGGGCACACGACGGCGATCCGTCAGGGCTTTACCACCGGGCCGATGTACCTGTTTCTGGAAGATGGTATCCCCGTGCGCGCCACTGGCAATTTCAATCACAACGCATTGTATGAACTCAATCTCCCCTCGGCAGGTGGCGTCGAGGTTGTGCGTGGTATTAGCTCAGCCTTGTACGGGTCGGATGCGATCGGCGGTTTGGTGAATGTCTTGTCTCGCACCCCACGCGAGACTGCCGGTGCCGATCTCTCGGTAGAGGCAGGAAGTTTTGGCTGGGGGCGTGTGTTGGGTGGTATCGATAGTGGTCGGCGTGGGCCCAATGCCCTGCGCGCCGATCTCAATCGCACACATACCGATGGATGGCGAGACAGCACGGCTTATGACCGACAAAGCCTAAATCTGCGCTGGGATCATGAGTACGATTCACAGACGTTGGTAAAAACTATTTTGGGAGCAACGCATATTGATCAGCAGACGGGGGCGAATTCGGCATTGCCTCTGGGTTTGTATTTGAATAATCCGACCGTGAATCTGCGCTCGGCTGCGTATCGCGAGGTGGATGCACTACGCCTGTCATCGGCAGTAGAGAAAGATTTGGGGCAGGGCATGCAACTGAGTTTTACCTCGTATTTTCGTGATAACCGTATGGATCTCAACGGTTCGTATAATTTTCCCACCAATGCACGCATAGAAAAAACGCAGGTGCAGTCCTACGGATTGATGACCAAATTCCGTCAAAACTTGAATGACAAAATGCGCACTCGTCTGATTGCCGGTCTCGACCTCGATTACAGCCCCAGCCAGAGGCTAGAAGACAAAACGACACTATTGACCGATACAGTCGCCGGGCAGACCCGCTATTACAGCTATGCTTTGGGGCAGTGTATCTATGACTACGACGTGACCTACAAGAGTGCAGCACCTTATTTGCATCTTGAGTTGTCGCCGACGGATGCGCTGCGTTTCACTGCGGGGCTGCGTTATGACTACGCAAGTATGTCGATGCAAAATAATCTAGGACAGAACGCCACTGTGAACAGCTTCTATCAATTGCCGGATACTTCGGTGAATTTTTCCCGGCTATCGCCAAAGCTGGGACTTACGTGGGCAGTGAACTAGTTCTCTCATGCGTTTGCCTCTTACAATCAGGGTTTTCGAACCCCTTCTGAAAATCAGCTGTTTCGTTCCGGTGCGACAGGGCTTACGGCGGCCGCAGCGGCAGCAGCACTCCGTCCGATACTGGCCGAGCAATTCGAGGTTGGCCTACGGGGTGGGATGCAACGCTGGTCGTATGAGCTGGTCGCGTATCAATTGACCAAGCACGATGATCTGCTTGCGCAGCGTGCCAGCAGTGGTGTCGCAGTACAGACGAATAATGGCAGTACCGAGCATCAGGGTGTGGAAATGGGACTAGGAACAGAGATCGCCCCCAGGCTGCGGCTTGATCTGGCAGCCTCGTATGCGAAGCACCGCTATCGCCAGTGGCGCACCAGCATCGCGAATTACTCGGGTAATGAGATAGAGAATTCACCTCGATTGCTCGCTAATCTACGCCTCACATGGCAACCCGTCAAAGGTACGTAGGTGCAGCTTGGATGGGTAGAACTTGGTTCCTATTATCTGGAAATGAGCAATCTGCAAGGTAAATACGACGGCCACCGTTTGTTCAATGCGCGTATCAGCACGCAGCTGGATCGGGACTGGTCATGTTTTGCGCGCCTCGTAAATCTGACTGACAAGCGCTATGCAGACAGCGCGTCTTATGCATCAAGCATGGCAATGTATTCACCCGGTCTGCCGCGTGCTGTTTATTTTGGCGTACAGAGAACGTGGTGAATAAGATGTTTAAAAATTCAATATTACTTCTCTTGTGGATACCGCTAGCAGTCGCAGCCCAGCACAAGCATCAAGCGACGCTCGCCACGGGTGCTGCTTTCGCACCGGATGGCAGTGTCGTAGTTGTGGGCTTGGATACCGGAAAATTATTCATACAACGCCGACTTGTGGACGGTGACTGGGGTGAGCGCCTACGACTGGAGATTGGTGACGATACCGTCGCAACCAACGGCGACAATCGACCCAAGATCGCATTTGGCCCAGCCTCTGAGGTCGCGATCAGCTACACACACCCGCTAACAAAGCCTTACACCGGTGAGATACGCATGCTGCGCTCGGCAGATGGTGGAAAGAATTTCTCTCTTCCTTTTACGGTTCATCAGGACAGGCAGATCATTACGCATCGCTTTGATGCAATACAGTTTGATGCACGAGGAGATTTGTACACCTTCTGGATCGATAAACGCGATTCAGAGCAGGCGCGACGGTCTGCCAAAGACAATCCATCCGCCTATGAAGGCGCGGCGATTTATTACACCATTGCTTCCGATGGCGGGCGTACCGTCAGTGAAGATCGCAAGCTGGCGGATTACAGCTGCGAGTGTTGTCGTATCTCGCTGATTGCCGAGCCTGTGGAGGGTGTTGCTGCGCTCTGGCGCCATGTGTTTGCAGGGAGTATTCGCGATCACGCATTTGCGCGTGTCACCCGCACGCAAGCTTCATCATGGGCACGTGCGAGTCACGATGATTGGGTAATACGCGCCTGCCCGCATCATGGACCCGGCCTCGCTCGCGCTGCTGACGGTGGCTATCACGCCGTCTGGTTTGGCGATCGTAAAGGTCTGCAACGGGTACGTTACGGCAGACTCGATGCAAAGGGGCACGCTGTCGGCAGGGTACTGGAGTTGCCTGATGCGCGCGCCGAGCATCCTGATATCGTCAGCAGTGGTCGGCGGGTGGTGATTGCATGGCGCAGCTTTGATGGTACCAACACACAGATCAGTGTCTAGATATCCGAGGATGATGGACGTCATTTCACGCTGCGGCAGCTGCACTCGTCAGAGTTCGATAATGACCACCCCAGACTGATCGAGAGTAACGACAAAATAGCGCTGGTATGGCGAACCGAGAGAGAAATTCATGTCATCGATTTTTAACTATGCGATTGGTTTGTCCATGCTGCTGTGTGCTGCAGTCTTCGCTGCACCACCGGAGGTTGAACCCTTTGACAAATCAACCTAGCCCACCCTGATCAATGACAAGCGACAGCCAGCGATAATCGTATTTTCTTCGGTCAGCTGTACCCATTGTCCCGGTGCGATCGAGCGGCTCGCTACCCGCCGCGCTGCAAACCAGTCGGCAACGCGTTTGTATGTGGTGCTGATGGATAGTGAGCATGACTCGGCTGCGCTCAGCAGTCCGCATCATCGTCTTGCCGACCGCCTGTTTGCTTTTCGTGGGCGCTCTCAGCCGCTCCAGTGCTTGGTGAATCCTGATTGGCGCGGGATGACGCCCTATATCGCCTATGTCGATGGCAAGAGTGCTGTACGTTTTGTGTTGGGTGAGCCAGATGACCGAACGCTAGTGGTTTGGCTACAAGGGAAAAAATGACTCTGAAAAAAATGGATACCCGCAGGTATCCGTTCTGGTGATTCATCACAACAGCATTAATCGAAAATAGGCGACTCGACACCTAAAATCTTGTGCAGCTTTGGTGATGTCGTCGTGTACTGCATATGAATTTTTTTGTCGGGGAAGATGTACGGCGCAGCACCAAAGGCCGCAAGCGCAGCTTCATGAAAGCCTGAGAGGATCAGTTTCTTCTTGCCAGGATAGACGTTGATATCACCGACTGCAAAAATACCGGGCACATTGGTTTCGAATTTTTCTGTGTCTACTTTGAGCTGCTTGCGCTCAATGTCCAGTCCCCACTCGGCAATCGGGCCCAGTTTTGGCGAAAGACCAAAGAACACCAGCAAATCATCCAGTGGCAGGCGACGTGTGACGCCATCCGCACCGGTGACCTTGATCTCAGTGAGCTTGTCGTCGCTGGATTCGAAGCCTGTCACTTGACCGATCAGCAGCTGCATTTCGAATTGTTCGCAGAGCTCTTTCATTTTCGCAACAGAGGCGGGCGCTGCGCGGAACTCATCTCGACGATGTAGAAGAATCACCGATTCCGCCTTTCCATGCAGGTTGAGTGCCCAGTCGAGCGCTGAGTCACCACCACCGCAAATGACGATATTGCGGCCAGCGAAGCGCGCAGGGTCTTTCACACGATAGAACAACTGCTTGCCTTCGAAAGCCTCAATGCCATCAACCTTGATCGTACGCGGCTGAAATGAGCCCACGCCGGCTGCGATGAAGATCGTTTTGGTGATGAAGCGGGTACAGATCGAGGTTTCCAGATCGAAGCGACCATCATCGCGTTTTTGTACCAGTGTGACTTCTTGGCCCAAATGAAAGGTGGGTTCGAAAGGCTCGATCTGCTTGAGCAGATTGTCGGTCAACTCCTGACCCGTACAGACGGGAACCGCCGGTATATCGTAGATTGGTTTGTCAGGATAAAGCTCAACGCACTGACCACCAACGGTGGCGAGCGAGTCGATCACATGGGCTTTGATTTCAAGAAGGCCCAGCTCGAAGACCTGAAACAGGCCAACGGGTCCGGCTCCGACAATCACGGCATCGGTTTCAATGGGAGTGTTAACAGAGGTGTTCATTCGAATCAGAGAAGTTGAAGGCTATTGAGCCAGATAACGTACCAACCCCGGCCGGAGCCGGGGCTGAAAAAGAGTTGCACGGCACCCGCGTCGGGCAGCCGGGGCCATCAGCGTTCGAGATACTGCAATTTTTCCTTGGTGTCCTTCCACTCGTCGGCATCGGCGAGTGGCGCTTTCGACTTGGTGATCGAGGGCCATTTGCGGGCCAGCCCGACGTTCAGTTTGATGAACTGCTGCTGGTCAGCTGGCACGTCTTCTTCGGCATAGATTGCATTGACCGGACACTCGGCGACGCACACCGCGCAGTCGATGCATTCATCGGGATCGATCGTGAGGAAATTGGGTCCCTCGCGGAAGCAATCCACAGGGCAGACATCGACGCAGTCAGTGTAACGGCAGCGGATGCATGATTCGGTCACAACGTGGGTCATACAACAGTCCTATCTGTGAATATTTTTAAAACAAAGCCGAAGAAAAACAGGCGAAAGCACCAGCAAAAACTCAGGCTTTGTTCCTCATACCTGCCCCGAATGAGGGGATTTTCCGTGCCGGAGGAAGGCCTGCAAGCGGCTTCCCGGCAAAGCATTGGATTTTAAGACAAATTGTGTGCCCTCACACGGCTCGCTTAGATGATTTTTGAATATGCAAATACGCATCCTGCCCGTGAACCGTGAATATTTTGGCATCACACTCTGAAATAAAATCAAGCGCCTTGTCCGGCGTGCTTTTCTTTACCGGGATAATATCGTTTGGCCAGAACAGGGGAGACCATGAATACATCCGCCGCACGCCAGGCGATTTTCCGTCGTATACGCAAAGCACAGAATAGACCGGCCGAGCCCACGCCGGCGGAACTCGCACAGGTCACTGACTACCTGGGACATCATGAGGCCGGCCCAAGGCCCGATCTCGGCATCGACCTGGTCGAGCGCTTTCGTGTTCAGGCCTTGCGGACATCGCAGACCCTGGATGAGGTGGCGACTCTGGACGATGTGCCTGCGGCTGCAGCACGCTATATAGACAGCATCGGTGTCCCCAAGTCGGCCATCGCATGGCAGTCACTCACCGCGCTACCTTGGCAAACTTCCGGCATCCGCGTGGATTTCCGGCCGCCAGTCGACAAGGACCTGATCGGTATTACGGGCTGTTTTTGTGCCGTGGCCGAAACCGGTACCCTGATGCTGCTGTCCGGTGCGGATACTTTCGCATCAGCTGCGCTGCTTCCAGAAACGCATTTGGCGATCGTGCCGATGTCGCGTGTGGTGGGCTCTATTGAAGATGCGTTTGCACTTGCCAAAAAAGAGCGCGGCGAGCTGCCGCGTGCAACCAATTTCATTTCCGGGCCCTCACGGACCGGGGATATCGAGCAGACAATTGTATTGGGTGCGCACGGCCCCTACCGGGTACACGTGATTCTGGTGCGAGATATCTGAGTCAACGGTAGTCCCAATGAAGCCCAAAATTCTCATCACGCGCGCTGTGTTTCCGGAAGTGATTGACTACCTGTCTCAGCATTTCGATGTCGATTCAAATCAATCGGATGAGGCCTTTTCCGAAGCTGAGCTGATAAGGCGGCTGCAGGGCAAGGTGGGCATTTACGCCAATCCCACCACCATCATGTCTGCGGACGTCATACGCAGCGCGCCTGGGCTGCGCGCGATCTGCAATGTGGCGGTGGGCTATAACAACATTGATGTCGCCGCCGCCACGGCGGCTGGCATCATGGTGACCAATACACCGGATGTGCTGAATGAAACGACGGCCGATTTTGGCTGGACGCTGCTGATGGCGGCAGCGCGACGTGTAACGGAATCCGAGCATTATGTTCGTGCCGGCCTCTGGAAAAAATGGACCTACGACGGTTTCATGGGTGTGGATGTGCATGGCAGCACACTGGGCATCATTGGCATGGGTCGCATC
>SYFN01000116.1 GCA_005800405.1 Burkholderiales bacterium | reverse complement strand
CCGATCAGCTAGGAAGATGGCGGCGAGCAGTACGTTGCTGTCGTGTCGGGTTGGGGCGGCGCTGTGCCTCTGTGGGGCGGCGAAGTCGCCAAGAAGGTCAACACGCTCGAGCAGGGTGACTCCGTCTGGGTCTTCAAGCTGATGAAGTAAAAAGTTTTACTCCCGTCTGCATTGGAATAAGGAATTTGGTCGTTGATCCCGTGCAGTCTTGGCCGACGGCGTATGCCGTCGGCTTTTTTATTTTTGAGAAATTGATATTGTGAAGTGATCGCCGTAGTAACGCACATCAGGTGAGAGAAATCGGTCGTGATCCCTCATGATTGCTGATACTTGCAAAAGCATCGGGTCACGAATACCCGGGCAGGTCAGAGCTCCTCTTTGTTGGCCGCTACCTGCTTGACCAGGGCCCGAGGCACCATCATCATCACAGGCAGATCCTGCAAGTGCTCGACAGTCCCCATCAAATGACTGACACCGATAACCATATAGTTCAGCCCTGTTTCGCTTCGTCTGTCGCGCACGCCCTCAGCCATCTGCTGATCTCGCTGTGGTAACGATTTAAGGCTTGCGTTTTCGAAACGTACTTTGATTTCACGGATTTTTCTTTGCAGATCGCTGTAGGAAGCGACTTTGGATGCAGGCAGCTTTTTTTCATGCTGGCTGATGAAATTAAGGTAGGTCAACACGTTTTGTGCAGGCAAATCCTCTCGCGCAGAAGCTACGTGCTTTTTCAGGTAATTGACGGACTCACGCAAATAGCGATCCCGCTCCTCTCTTATCGCACTCAATTCTTCAACAACCATGCTATTCTCTTCCAATAGCTCGCAGTAGTTAAATTGCATCTGATATTTCTCCACACGCTCCTTGCATACTTGCTAGCTGCCGGTCTCCATAAAGAACTTGTCGCCGCGAGTCCTGCGAAATTCGAACATCACTTTTTTAACCAAGGCTTGTATCGATGGATCGAAGTGATCTTCACCGACGACGATGACCATGCCGCGCATATCGACTGCATGCCGCGCGGCCGGGCTAAGCCTGATCTCGAAATCTGCAGAAAATTTTTTCAGGAAGTCATCCACCGACGGTGGGTTGCGGGGAGCCGGAGCGGCCTGCGCACCGGGAGGACCAATACGAAATGACACCGCATCACAAAGGGCCTCATTCATCGCTTGCACCGCATTCAACACCTTGGCAGGCATATCCATCACCCACTGAGCCAGCTGGCGGTATCCATAGGCTTCCAGCACCTCAGCGTGGAAATTCGTCGCTGGCTCCACGCCGCGACTGCGCTGCAGCTGGCTCACGGTCATTTCAGACCGTGCACGCCGCTCGCGCATACCAGCACGATCAGGCTGATGAGGCAGACCGTGATGATGAGCGACCCTGCTGCGCATGACAGGAGGGTTTGTCGCGGCAAATAAATGGTGGTGGATTGGCGGCGCGGACGTTCTCGCCTGGTCAGTGCTGATCGTCGAAGATAACGGTGACTGGATGGGAAATGATGACAGGTTGTTGTACATGTCTGCTCCAAAAGGTAAAAACCACCCTTAAGTAACAGTTTAGAAATCTGGGTTCCGGAACTGGGGTGTAATGAACCGGCAGAATAGGCTCACTTCGAGCCACCGATGCAAATGCCTGAGCAGATATTTTTATTTCCTGTGTCTGGTGCGGGTGCCAGTGGTTGTGGAAACCAATCCAGTCGCCAATGACTTGACCGGCATGCTTCACTGCACCGAACCGATAGCAATCTACCGATTTTTCCGTAGACGCCCCCGCGCCTTAGACAAGGCATGAACGGAGACTTCCGGCAAAGAATCGAGTGCTAGTGGGTGCAATGCATGCCCAACACACTCTAGGGCAATGTGAACGACGTCAGCGCCATCGTGATCTTGCCCGATGAGTAGTAGGCTGAATGCAAGAGCTCGGTGCGCTCCGCTTTGACCAGACCGACACCTTTGCAATACCACTCGCGATTGACAACGGGTATATCGCGAAAACCCTGCACCGCATCCACATACAAGGCCATGTTGCCGTTGCCTGTCACGCGTGCACACGACTTGAATGTACCTGCCGGCACAGCCACGGTTTCATCTACTGCCTCGACGGTGTAGGTCATCAGCACTTTGGGCATTTTGGTGGTGCCCATACCCATCTCGACTTTCGGTGCAATCACAAAGGTATCCGTGAGTACAATCCAGGTCGCGCCCACGGTAACGAGCAGCTTGAGAACGACGCGCGGATTGCTGTCGAGTTTGGCATGTTCATCTACATCAATGCGTTGCACAATTCGGATAACGCGATCTTTTTCCTGACGCAACCAGTACTCGATACCGATCGAGTCGGGTACCTCGACCCGGCGCACAATGACCTCGCCCGTGTCCGCATCAACCGTACGATCGACACTCAGGATATAGGTGTCATGCGTGAGGATATTGTTGATATCGGAGGTGACATCGTACTCCCAGGTTGCGCCGACGGGCAGCGGAAAATATGAATCACCGACCGGCAGCGATTGAGAGCATCCGGCTTATACCAGCATGGCCGGAATGAGAGACAAGCGCTTCATCATCACTTCTTCGGCATGCGTGCCGCAGGCGCATCGCTGATCTTCAATTTGACTTTCTTTTCCGTGTTCATCTTCAACCATGAACCGCCGCTGCCGCCACCGCCGCCTTCGATCACGGCGACCTGACGTATACCTTGACGGCTACGACGTTGCGACTCAGAGATCTCAGAGTGATTATCTTTCAGGTAGGGCAGCTTATATCCTCGTGGTACCGACCCAGGGCGCTGCGTATCCAGTGGCGAAATCCAAAGGTAAATCGCACCATCAACTCCCTTTGAGGGATTCGGTTCTTCAATCACCGCCGAAACGATGATAAATTTTTCCGGCAGCATGCGCGGTGTGGGCTAGCCCAACATATCTTCAAAAGTGTAATTGGCGACAAAATAACTGGCGGTCACCACAAAAATCATTACGAGCTTGATCCAGCGTTTTCAGGCAGTGGCCAGACACAAGATCAGAAATAATATCGCAACGGTCAGGTACAGAAAGGTCAGGAGAATTGAAATATGGGTCATATCTGCGGAACGATCTGTTTAGGTAAGGTATTGATATCTCTGACGCTGCCATCGGGATCGACGGTGAATCGTGCGGCGGTCGCCTCATCGCCCTTGCGGTCCAGCCTGAGGGTGCCGTAGTACACGATCTCGGCGCGTGGGTTCATTTTGACCACGGAAATCATGGCCTCGACGGCTTCGCTGTTTTTACTTTCGTAGTACTGCACATTGACGGTGTACTCGCCTGCGGAGAAACCGCGAATCGTCACGACTTCCTGATTGATCGGATTGACCACATCTCGGCCATTGACCTTGATCGAATCACCTGCCAGACCACGATCATCGCGATCAAGATGCATCAGACCAGCCTCGCGTGAACGGAACCACACCACCGCACCCGCCGGATCTTGCACATAGGTGTCCAAATCATTCGGATTCATGTCGGGCCAGGTGATCGTGATGATGAACTCTGCCTTGGCCGGAATATCGTCCTCTTTTTTCGCTTTCGGATTCATCGCCAACAGCGCCATGATGAAACAAAAAACGAAAGCAATCAGGATGTTGAACAGCATGTCATAAAAGGGATCGACCTCCCCTTCACGACGCTTCTTTCGCAACGCCACTATCGATCCTGATGAGTCAGCATCGCCAGCTAAGTTTCTGCCAGCTACAGCGAGTCCGCGATTATACCGTCACCGCAACGATCGAGCCTGACCAGTTGTACGCCCAATAGCATGTTCGCGACCAGGCCAACCGCTGTCGTTAGCAGCGCAATACCCAGACCGCCTGTCAGCGTCTTGAGCAGTGTTTAAGACTGTGACGCGTCAAAGTTTTGTATCTGCGAAATTTCGATCGCCAAAATGGAGAAGCCAATCACTTTACCCAACAGTCCGAGCTTGATCTGAATCCCGTTCACCCACCAGGCAGATTCGCTCGGACCATGCAAGCGCTCGACCAGCACTTCAGTGAGCTGCGCGTTGTCGTAATCACGACGGCGGCTTTTGTCGAGTAGTGCGGAAAAATACGAGTGAATTGCGGTAGCGCCGTTATCGGGCAGAGTGGAAGGCGCATAAGCATTTGCAGCGAGCTTCCACGCATCGAGTGACTGGCGCTCTTGCATCAGAGCCCAGGCACGCATGCCGACCCAGAGGGTGGAGCCTGCAAACACTGCGATGATCATCAGCGTGATGCCGATGGAATCGGCTGCGACCAGTACACCCCAGATATTGTCGCGCCACATCAGAAACGAAGCAAACAACAGCAGCCCAACGAATCACAACCACTGAAGAAAGAGCCGGTCTGCCCCAGAAACCGGGGAGATCGTGGTACGAGGCTTGAAAAGTCGGGAAAGCGGAAAAAGCCGGCGTGCCACTTCAGTCATCTCAGGTAACCTTGTCTCGTTCTTCTTTTATTGGTATCGCGGCATAACGCATAGAGTTGGCATCGTTTCGATAAACCAGCGGCTTTTCTTCTGTCCGCGGCGCCTGCGCCTGCAATACGATCTTCTTCACATCGCCATGTTGTGCCGACTTGCTGCACACTGGGTCTGCGTTTTCAGCGTCACCGGTCAACGCGTAGGCCTGACAACGACAGCCACCGAAATCTTTTTCCTTGTCGGGGCAGGTACGGCAGGGTTCTTTCATCCACCCATAACCGCGATAGCGATTGAATGCATCGCTGTCATACCAGATATCTTTTAAAGTTGTCTCTGTGATATTCGGGAATTGCAGACCCGGCAAACTTTTCGCTGCGTGGCAAGGCAAGGCTGCGCCATCGGCCGCCACCGCGAGGAATACCGAACCCCAGCCATTCATGCACGCCTTGGGACGTTCTTCGAAATAATCAGGAACGACAAACAGCAGCTTAATTGTATTGCCAAGTTTGGCGCGGTATTCATTTACCACCGCTTCGGCCAGCTCGAGCTGCTCTCGCGTCGGCATCAGTTGATCGCGATTGACCATGCCCCAGCCGTAGTACTGCGTATTGGCGAGCTCAAGATACTCGACGCCCATCTCCACGGCCATTTCGATGATACGACCGATATGATCCAGGTTGTAGCGATGCAGAACGACGTT
>SYFN01000115.1 GCA_005800405.1 Burkholderiales bacterium | reverse complement strand
GTAATCCATCGTGGTCGCATCAACAGCAACCAAGTGGTACGGTCACGAAGGTGAAATTCTGCGTTACGTGTTCTTTCATTCCATTGCCCTGGCTGCGCTGGTGGGTATTCTCGTCACGTTGCAAGCCTATGTACATCCGTTCACATTGCTCGTGAAGTAGATCACGCCAGCATTCAAATCCGCAACCGTGCAGCGCTTCCAGCCTGCACGGTTTTTTCTTGGTCGTATGCCTTTCACTCATGCGTTTGAGAGGTCTCAAGTGAATCGCCGATTCATTTGCCAATCCCGTCGCAGCCGACAAAGATAGATCGAAGCGGCGTGCACTTTTTTTATCGCGCCGTTTTCTATCAACACACAGGAGACGACATGAATGGTATTTCGCAAATGGGTGGCTACAGCGGGCAACAACTGGCACCGCAAGGCCTGTTCGGTGGATTGTTTGGTGCTCCCCTTGGCGGTCTGATAGGACGTGGCATCGGTGGCCTGCTTGGTAATGCCGGGCTGGGTAGCCAGATCGGCCAAATGGCGGGTGACATCGGTGGCGGACTTCTGCCATTCCAAGTGGATCCCATGATGCAAGCCTACGCACAGCAGCAGGCACAGCAACAACTACACCAGCTCCAGCAGCTGCAATAACTACAGCAGCAACAGGAACAGCAGAACTCGATGGGTCAACAACTTGCACCACAAGGATGGTTCGGCAATCTGCTCGGCCAGATCGGTCAGCCGCTGGGTGGCGCGATTGGCGGCATCTTTGGTCATTCCGGCATTGGCAGTCAAATAGGCCAGGATCCCGTTGCGCAGGCCTATGCACAACTCGCCCAGCAACAACAATTACAACAGCAACTGCAACAACTCCAGCAGATTCAGCAACTGCAAGCCCAACAGGCGCAGCAGGGACAACCAGGGCAGTCCCTCGCGCCGCAAGGCTTCTTTGGCAATCTGCTCGGCCATATTGGGCAGCCACTCGGTAGCGCTATGGGCGGTCTGTTTGGTCATTCCAACATCGGCAGTCAGATCGGAGGCGCTGCGGGGCAACTGGGTCGGCTCTTGCCTTTCCAGATGGACCCAACTCAGCAGCAGGCATGGTCGCAGGCGCTACAGCAAAACACGCCCTATCAGGGGAGCGGGCAACCAGTCTATGGAAAGCAAGCGTATGGACAGCAACAGAAAGGCTATGGGCAGCAACCGGGATACGGCGCTGGTCAGACCACCGTGCACTGAATCGATGTAGTTACTTACGCGATGGGTCAGCCTGTCGCGTACAACCATCGTGTTCATTTCGCTACAAGCCTCACGCCAGACAGGAAACCGTATGTCCACTATTCAGGGAGGACCCGGTCGCGGTCGCTATCTGATAATTGCAAACGACAACCGTCGTTTGCGTCGCTTTATCGATGATGCGCATAACGATCCTGAACTTGATCTGATCGAAACGATCGGGCCCAAGGATGCACCTCACACCATTGTGTATGAGATGGCGCACAAAAAGACTGCCGCCCTGCAGCAAGACTTTCAAGCCGAGGGCACACTCAAGATAGAACCCGACAAACCCTTGTCCCTGTTTGGCGACGTCTGAATTTTTGCTGTTCCATGAAAGGATCACCATGTCATCCAAATCCGAATCCGGTCGTAGCGGCGCCTCTGAGCCCACTCCGGCTACCGGTAGCAGTACCTCCGTGGCTGTGAAAGACACCTCATCGTCTGCAAAGGAAACCACTGCCGCAACCAAGGAAGCTGCAGCCCCGCGTGAAAGCGCAACCACAGAGAGCAAGTCCGGACAGCGCGAACTTAAAAAACGCAAACGCCAGTTTCTCGTCGCACCCCGACACAATCCGACCCTGCAGATGATGGGTATCGCACCCCTGCAGTTTTCAGTCGTTGAGCAGGCGCTGCGTGACGGCCCCGATATTGAGGTCATTGATCGAGTCGGCCCCAAGAACGTCATTGGTGCACTGGCAGCCGGCGTGCCGGGTGGTGCTGGCGTACTGGTCGCACGCATGGCAGAAGAAAAAGCCGCCGCCTTGGCCATGCAATCGCAGGGACAGCTAATAGTCGAGCGCGATCAGAGCCTGCAACTGCTGGATGTGAATTATCCGCAGGCCGAACTGATGAACTACAGCCTTCCCATGACCGGCACCGCATTGACCGCTGAATTTCTGGTGATGGCTCAGGACAAGCCGATTGAGGGCGCCGCAGTATATCTGTTCGGCAGTCTGCTGCCAGCGCGTGGCGTCACCGATGCCAATGGCAAAGTCAGGCTCACGCTGTTTGGTGAAACAACCTCCAGCGTACGCCGCCTCTACGTCAAGCCGCGCATGGACTACTGGAGTTTTTATCAGGAGCAGCCCGACATCCGCGATCAAGAAATCAATGTCGTCAAGCTGCGTGCTTTATCTGACTGGCCCTCGCTGGCCAATTTCCCCAAACAGCAGCAACTCAGTTGGGGACAAAAAGCCATGCGACTCGATCAGCTGCCCCCTCATTTTCGTGGTCAGGGCATACGGATTGCCATCGTTGACTCAGGTGCCGCCAATCAGCATCAAGACCTCACCAACATCACGCACGGTAACGACATCGTCAACAAGCAGCACGATACCAGCACCTGGACGGTGGATACGCTCTCGCATGGGTCGCACTGTGCTGGCGTAATCGCCGGAATGGATTCGGCCGTGGGTGTACGTGGCTTCGTGCCCGATGCAGAAATACATGCCTGCAAACTCTTCCCCGGAGGGTAAATCAGTCAGCTCATTGATGCGCTCGAATACTGTCTGGAGAAACAGATCGATGTCGTTAATCTGAGTCTGGGCGGCACTGAACCCTCTGAAGCGCTGGAGCAGCAGCTGCAGCGTGCGCGTCAAGCGGGTGTCGTGTGCATCGTCGCTGCGGGTAATTCGGGCGGTGCGGTTCAGTATCCGGCCGCCTCGCAGCATGTACTCGCCGTCGCTGCGATTGGCCGCCTGCATGAATTCCCAGCCGATAGCTATCTCACCCAAAGTCTGACACCGCAGATGGATACTAATGGCTTCTATGCCGCGCGTTTCAGCTGCTTCGGCCCTAAGATTGCCGTGTACGCACACGGTGTCGCCATTATCTCCTCCGTGCCTGACAACAATTACGCCGCCTGGGATGGCACCTCCATGGCCGCGCCGCACGTCACAGGACTGGCGGCACTGGTACTGGCGCATCACCCTGATTTTCAGGGCGCAATTCGCATGCGTAATGCACAACGCGTCGATCGTCTGTTCCAGATTATCAAAGCTTCCTGTCGCCCTGTGATGGTGGGCGACCAGCGGCGCACTGGTTTCGGTCTGCCGGATGCACCACGGGCAGTGGGCTTGATGCCTGCGCATCAACAGCCCGTGGCTGACATGAGTAAAACGATCGGTGGGGCACTGGGAGGATTGATGGGCTCACCGGCAATCATGCAGGCACTGGCCAATGCCTATCGCGAACTGCCGCAGATGATGCCGCAGAGTGCCAACCTGGGATTCGGTACTTATGATCCCTACGCCAACCTACTGGCCGTGCAACAGGCAATGACGATGCAAAACAATATGCCTAACGCCTTCTCTTACCGTAGGTGGTGACTGAAACACATTGACCCGTCATGCGGTGCGCAAAACATCGCATGGCGCAACCATGTGGTCATGAAAAATACGATGTAGCGATGTTTTTTCGGAACTTGTCCACCAACAAGACGGTCATATCATGTACGCAATCGAATCATTGCGCTTTTATATCCCGACCGACCGAGGAACATCATGGAACATCAGCAACGACTACCATCATCTTCTCATTCACTAGCGTCGCAATCCACCTATAACCCGAACCATCTGCTCGATACCTTGCGTGAGCGTATGAAACTCAAGAACGATGTAGCGCTATCCCGGGCACTCGAGGTCGCGCCCCCTGTGATCAGCAAAATACGTCACCGCACGCTGCCTGTCGGTGCATCTCTGTTAATTCGCATGCATGAGGTGACTGAGTTGAGTATTCGTGACTTGCACGATCTGATGGGTGATCGTCGCACCAAATATCGTTTGCCCGATGCTCAGGGCAAACCGAAGCCGGTGGTTACCGCGCAAAAATAGGCGGTCTATGTCGAACGAGATTGGGCGCTCGCATAACCAAGGTCATCCCGAGCTTCATTGATGCTTTGATGGTCAAGTTCTTGTCTTCAATTTAGCAGACGCCAACGCCTACATACAACGACGTTGGATCCCGGCTTCCGCTGGGATCCAGCGTGTTTCATTACACACTGGAAAAAGGATGTCTTATGAATTTAAATCGATGAATTCAACAATCACCCAAACACCACCAGATCGCGCATGCTCTCACCCGCATCCAGCCGGTCAAATGCCGCATTGATCTCATCGAGCTTCATGCGCTCGCCCATGAGCTTATCGACTGGCAGTTTGCCTGCCAAGTAAAGGCCGATATAGCGTGGTACATCACGTGACGGCACGCAGGAGCCGATGTAACTGCCTTTGATCGTGCGCTCTTCTGCCACCAGGCTCACCTGCTGTAACGGCCAGTTGTGCTGCGGATGCGGCAAACTACCGGTGACTGTCGTGCCACCCCGACGTGTCATGCGATAGGCCATTTCCATCGCCTGAATCACACCGGCCATTTCAAACGCAAAGTCCACGCCGCCTCGCGTGGCTTCTTTGACTTTGGCGACGGCGTCCGGATCACCCGCGTTGACCGTGATGGTGGCGCCCAGAGAACGGGCGACTTCGAGTTTGCTGTCATGCAGATCCACCGCCACGATATCGCGCGCACCGGAGGCCACTGCACCCAGCAAGGCGCAGAGACCCACGCCGCCCAGTCCTATCACCGCAGCGGTTTGGCCCGGCTGCACTTTGGCCGTATTGACGACGGCGCCTACGCCAGTGAGCACCGCGCAACCAAACAGGGCGGCCTCAATCGGATCGATATCCTGTTCCAATTTCACGCATGAGCGACGCGAGACAACCGCATGTTCGGCAAACGCCGACACACCCACGTGATGATTCACCGCCTGCGAGCAAAGGTGCAGGCGACGTTCGCCAGAGAGCAAAGTACCCTTGCCATTCGATTCAGCGCCCGGCTCGCACAAGGCAGGACGACCTTCCATGCAGGGCATGCAATGCCCACAGCTCGGCACAAAAACCAGCACCACACGATCACCGGCTTTCAGATCGCTGACACCCTCACCCACTTGCACTACCTGCGCGGATGCCTCGTGACCCAGCGCCATGGGTACAGGTCGTGGGCGCACGCCACTGATTACCGACAGGTCTGAGTGACAAAGACCTGCTGCGATCATTTTTACCAGTACCTCACCCGGCCCCGGCGCATCCAGATCGATGTCCTCGATCTTCAGCGGTTTGCTCTGGGCAAAGGGCGCAGGATTTTCCATCGAATGCAAAACGGCTGCGCGGGTTTTCATGTCAGTCTCCGTGAAATACCAATTAATTAAATCGTACGCCCACCGTCGACCGGCATTTCAAGCCCCGTCAGAAACTCGGCAGCATCAGTACCCAGGAAAACCGCTGCCGCCGCCATGTCTTTGGGATCGCAGAAGCGTCCGAGTGGAATCGTCGAGACAAACTTCGCGCGGTTTTCTGGTGTGTCAGGCACGCCCATGAAATCACCCAGCAAACCGGTTGCACCCATCACCGGGCATAGCGCATTGACACGAATACGATCCGGTGCAAGTTCCACTGCCATGGACTTCGAGAGCAGATTGACGGCACCCTTGGACGCGTTGTACCACGATAGGCCTGGACGCGGACGAATGCCGGCCGTCGAGCCCACGTTGAGGATCACACCGCCCTGGCCTCGCTCGCGCATGAGTGGAAGCACTGCGTGCGTCATGAAATAAATTGATTTGACGTTGACATTGAAAACACGATCAAAGGTTTTCTCGTCCACATTCAGCATCGGCTGATTTTTGTGTGTGGTACCTGCGTTATTGATCACGATATCGGGCACACCAAACGTATCCACGCAGGCCTTGACCATCGCATTCACCGAATCAGCGTTCGCCACATCGCAAGCCACGGCTTTCGCATTCGCACCCAATGCTTTGGCTACGCGCTCACCCGACTCGGCATTGAGATCGGCGATGATGATCTGCGCGCCTTCGCGCACATACGCCGTTGCCATGCCTTCACCGAAGCCACTGCCGGCGCCTGTAATAATCGCGACCTTACCTTGAAGTTGTCCCATGATGTCTCCGTGTTCTTCAAAAAACGTAGTGAAATGAATTGATCAGCCGTGATGCAAAACGATGGTCTTGGTCGTGCTCAATTCCTCAAGCGCGAGGAAACCCTTCTCGCGCCCATGACCGCTGCGCTTCATCCCGCCGAAGGGCAGTTCGACACCGCCGCCCGCACCATAACAGTTGATGAACACCTGCCCGCTGTGCAAGCGCTGCGCCATGCGCTGCTGACGGCTGCCGTTTTCTGTCCAGACGCCCGAGACCAGACCGAACTCGGTGGCGTTCGCGAGCCGCACCGCATCTTCCTCATCGCTGAAGGGCATGGCTGCCAACACTGGGCCAAAGACTTCCTTGCATGCGAGCTGATGATCGCGCGGCACTGCACCGAACAAGGCGGGCGCAACAAAATAACCATCGGGCGACACACCGTTGGCTAGCATGCCACGCGCCAGTAGTGGTACGCCGGTAGCGACCGCTTGATCGATAAAACCTTTGACGCACGCAAATTGTTTGGCGTTGACGATAGGGCCGCAATCCAGATCCATCTCCGGCGTACCCACTTTGACTTTTTTTAAAGCGTCGGCAACGCGTCCCACGAACTGATCGTAGATATCCTGTTGGATCAGCAAACGGCTACCCGCAGAACAGGTCTGCCCCGCATTCTGCGTGATCGCTTTAACGATGATGGGCACAGCCTTATCCATGTCCACATCATTGAACACGATTTGTGGTGACTTGCCGCCCAGCTCTAGCACGCAGGGAACGGCGTTTTTTGCGGTTGATTCTTGCACCATCACGCCAACCTCTGGCGAACCGGTGAAGGTCGCGAAATTGATTCCTGGATGTGCCGTCAATGCAGCCCCTGCATCATAGCCGTAGCCGGTTACGACATTCAGCGCGCCGGGTGGCAAACCCGCCTCCATAGCGAGCTGTGCCAGCCGTATGCCCGACAAACAGGCATCTTCGGAGGGTTTCAGCACGGCCGCATTACCCATCGCCAGTGCGGGCGCTAGTGTGCGGCCGAACATCTGCGCCGGATAATTCCAGGGAATGATGTGCGCCGTTACACCATGCGGCACCCGCACAACCTGCACGTTATAGCCATTCAGATACGGACTCTGCTGACCATGAATTTTGTCGGCAGCGCTGCCGTAGAACTCGAAATAGCGCGCGACCGCGATGATATCGTTACGCGCCACTGTCATCGGCTTGCCCGTATCGCGCGCTTCGATCAGCGCAATCTCTTCGGCATGTTGGATGATCAACTCACCAAATTTCATCAGGATGCGACCACGCTCGGTGGCTGTCATGCGCCCCCATGCACCGTCCAGTGCGCGCTGCGCCGCAGCGACCGCGCGGTCGATATCGGCCGATGTGCCGCGATCGATCGTTGTAAAGGGCATGCCATCGCAAGGATTAATCACCTCAATAGTTTGCCCGTTTACGGCAGAGCGCCACTGGCCATCAATGAGAATGGTGGACATACAAAATCTCCTGAATATCTTTTCGAGTCAATGAAAATGCTAAGGTCGGTGGTTTGAGGATAACGAAGATTGCGTGAAGGCCAACGTCAAGGGCGACAGCCCCTCGATCGTCATCCCGGCGAAAGCCGGGATCCAGTGTGGTTCATTACTCACAAACGGCTTTAATCATTTATCCAACAGCGTCCTGTTCATACCAATCGATGAAGGATCACACAGGGCAAACATGCATTCATCAACTCACACAAGCCGCTAACTTCCCTCACCCTCAACCAACTCGCCACGCTCCAGTATCAGCGTCGCATCCGGCAAATCACGTAACAAACTGCGGTTTGATTCCGTCACCACAATGCACAGCTCCGGCGCAATCTGATGCAACTTGCGCAGTGATTCTGCATACTGATTTGCCAGCACGGGCGCCAGTCCCTGAAAGGGTTCATCCAGCAGTATCAAACGCGTACCCACCATGAGCGCGCGGCCCAGCGCCGCCATCTTGCCTTGACCACCCGAGAGCGCTGAACCGGAACGCGGCAACATCTCGCGCAATTGCGGCACTACCTCCAGTACGCGCGCCAGACGTTGATCGATTTCGGTAGCATCAAGTCCGAGGACGTCACAAGGCAGACGCAAATTTTCTTCGACGCTGAAGGTTGGATACATCACTCGGTCTTCCGGCGCATAACCCATACCCAGACTGGTTCGACGATACGCCGGCACGCGTGACAGATCTTCGCAATTCATCGCTATCGTTCCAGCGGACAGCGGCAGCAGGCCCATGATCGCGCGCAGCAAGGTTGTTTTGCCTGCACCATTGCGACCCACCACGGCGAGTAATTGTCCTGCGTTGAACTCCGTCGAGATACCACGCAATACCGTATTGCCGGCAATGCTTGCGCTGACATGATCGATCTTCAACATCTCATTCCCCGATCACGTTCTTGCGAATCTCTGTATCCGACAGCACTTGCGCAGGTGTGCCATCCGCTGCGACACGACCGGCAATCCAGGCCGCAACCCGAGTTGCGTAGTGCGACACGATATCGACATCATGCTCGACAAAAATCGCGGTGATTTTCTGCTCATCCAGCGCTGCCATGATGGTGTCCATCAGCGCATGCTTTTCGTCACTCGACACGCCTGAGGTAGGCTCATCCAGAATCAGGAGACGAGGTCGCATCACCAGAGCCATCGCAATATCAAGCAGCTTGCGCTGACCCTCGGGCAGTGCGCCTGACAATTCATCTGCACGCGCAGTCAGGCCGACCATCTCGAGCACATGATCGATGTCTGATGCAGGTACGGCATCAGCCAGCGAAGTCCAGATACCCAATCCCCCTTTTTTTCCAGCGGCTGCAATACGGATGCAGTCACGCACCGTGTGCTCGATAAACAATTGGGGCAACTGGAATGAGCGCACCATGCCACGCAGTGCGATCTGGCGAGGCGATAGCTGCGTGACTTCACGACCTTCGAAAAAAACCTGTCCCGCCTGTGGCCGTATAAGACCGGTGCAAATATTAATGAAGGTGGTCTTGCCCGCGCCGTTCTGGCCAATCACGGCAAGGCGCTCACCCTCTTCCAGCACGAAGTCAATATGATCAGCCACCACCACCGCGCCGAAGGCCAGTTGCAAGTCGCGGGTTTGCAGGAGTGGTACACTCATCAGCCGTTCCGTCCTTTTGCTTCGTCCGTCTCCAGCATCGCACAGATACCACGCGGCGCGAGAAACACCATCGCAATCAGAACAATACCCAGCACCATCTGCCAGGCACCCGTCAGGTAAGCTGCCGCAAACAGCTTCACGAACTCGAAAATACCCGCGCCGATGAACGCGCCCACGGGATGACCTACACCACCGAGAATGGCCACGAACACAATCTCGCCCGAGCGTACCCAATAGCCTATCTCTGGCGTAACCAGCCCCTGCGCAATGGCAAACATCGCGCCCGACAACCCGCTTAGTGTCGCCGAGATGATGTAGCCGATCCACATCGCCTGATACGCAGAGATACCTACATACTCGAGACGCGTTTCATTCGTCTTCACGGCCGCCAGCGCCTGGCCTGCGACCGAGCGCAGATAGCGCTGCACCAGCCAGCCGAGCAACAGTGCGAGTACCACGCAAGTCACCAGCAACACTGTTTCGAATTGATCGCGCGCCATCGCAATACCGAAGAATGGCGTGCGCTCCAGGCGCAAACCATCCGTACCACCGGTGTAAGTAAAGAACTTGCCGAGCGCCGCAAACAGCACCATCGACAACGCAAGATTCAGCATGCCGAAGAAAATACCGCGATAGCGCACCACGAATGAGCCAATAATCACGCCCAGCACCGCCCCCGTCAGTGCGCCAATGCAGAGCAGCACAGCACTGTCGAGAAATGCCCACTCACGAACGGCGAAAGCGGCAATATAGCCCCCCGCACAAACATACAGTGCATGACCAAAGGAGATCTGTCCTGAAATGATCAGGATGGAAATACCGAGCGCAGCGATACCAAAAGCAGTCGCCATGATCAGCGGTGTCTTGATCCATGGCATTACCACTGGCAGTAGCAAAGCCGCCAGCGCGAGCACAACCACAGCGATCTTTGCGCGCGTCATCAGACCCGCCTCGCAGTGGCCACCGAGAACAGGCCCTGAGGACGGAACAGCAAGACCAGCACCATGATCAGGAAAGGCATCAGCACTTCGCTCTCGGGCAGCAAGTACACAGCAAATGAGCGCGCCAAACCAATCAATACCGCTGCCACCAGCGCACCTTCAATCTGCCCGAGGCCTGCGGTGGCCACCACCGCAAAGGACAGCACAATCATCTCGCCGCCGATACCGGGCACCCATGACACCGTGGGTGAAGCCAGAGCACCTGCGAGCGCACCGAGGATGGAGCCCACCACAAAGGTCAGGAGCGACACCCGCTTCACATTGATGCCGAGCGCGGTGGATACTTCGCGATGATGCGAGACAGCGACAATCTGACGCCCCGCGCTGCTGTACTTGAGAAAACTGCGCAGAGCGACGAAGACCGTCAGCGCTACGCCGGGCAGCAGGAAGAGCTGGTAGCGGGTGTAGGTAATGCCGAGTACCTCCGCGGTACCCAAATAATTCACGATGTCGGAAACGAAGTAGGGCTGTGTGCCCCACACGAGCCGCTGCAGATCTTCAAAGATCATGAATGCGGAGAAGGTCACCAGCAGCTGAAGAATCGGGTCTTTGGTATAGATGCGCTGCATCAGCGTGGTTTCCATCAGCGTGCCGAATACGCTGCCGATAATCACTGCCGCCAGTGGCAAAATCAGCAGTGACCAAGCGGGCGAGGCGCCCATGGACGTCGCCAGCAAGCCCAGACTGGCGGCCATGTAGCCGCCCAGCGCATAGAAGCTGCCATGCGCCATATTGATGATATTCATCACGCCGAAGACCAGTGTCATCCCCAGGGCGACGAGAAACAGCACGGCGGCATAGGACAGACCGTCCAGAATCGCCAGAATATAAAGCTCCTGCGGCATTGATTGCTTTCTTTACTATTTGCGTGTCTGCCCGACGCGCTTATCGAATCAATACTGCTTGAAGTTCGGGTGATTAATGAGTTCCGGCTTGAGCGTCTTGACCCACTCCGGCGATTTTTTGCCGACCGGTGTTGTGATCAGCTCTGCTGGATAAATCACGATTTTCTCCAACGTCGGAAAATCATAAGCCGGTGTTTTGCGCGTGATACCGAGCAGTTGATCTTCGAGGCCCTGACCATCCTCACGAATCTTGACCGTATTGGTCAGGCCCCGGAATTCCAGCCCACGCATCGCATCCGCAACCTGCTCGGTCGATGGCCACTGTCCCTTATTTGCTTTCATCGCTTTCTGGTAACCGGCGACCAGACCGTCAAGTGCTTGAACCATGTGATACACCGGGTAGATCGGATAGTTACCAGTCTTCTCCCGGAATTTCCTGACGAAGCCTCTCAACTTGGGGTTACCTGGATTCTGCGGATGCAGAAAATAGTGATCGCCGCGTGCACCCACAATCACGCCATCGGGCATCGAGTTACCCACGCGCTCGAGTGAGCTCTCTGCCAGTGGCAAAATGAATTGCGAACTCTTGAACAAACCGCGCTGTGCGGATTGCCGAATCAGGGTGTCGAGATCACCGCCCCAGGCCGTCGAGAGAATGACCTCAGGGCGCAGTGCCTGCAGACGGCTGATTTCGGTTGAATAATCAGTTGCACCAAATTTCGGGAATAGCTCGGCCACGATTTTCACATCTGGCTTGAGCGCCAGCAGCGTGTTGCGGAACAGCTCCCACGAATCACGGCCCCAAGCGTAATCCTGGTTGACCACGGCGATGGACTTTATATCCGGTTTAACTCGCAGCAGATAGAGCACCGACGCAACCATCTCTGTTGTCGCGTTGGCCTGCGTGCGGGTCACATAGCGGTAACGACGGTCTTCCAGCACCTTTTCAGTGCCGCAATCCCACATGATGTTGAGTACCTTCAGATCTTCAGCCACAGGCGCAAGCGTATTGCAGTTGCCGCTCGAAATGGCCGACAGCATCACCCGCGTCCCACCCTCCTGCACCACCCGCCGGTACTCGGAGAGCAGCTTGTCCGGGCCGATGCCCTCATCAATAAAGGTCGGGACGATTTTTACACCGTCAATCCCGCCGGCCGCATTAATCTGCTCGATGTACAGTTCGGCGGCTGCTTTTCCTGGCACGCCGAAAACAGACGCCGGTCCCGAGAGAAAGGTGGTGATTCCCACCTTGAGTTCGGCGGGCTTGTTTTGCGCAACTGCAGTTGACAACGCCAAGGTCGCGATTGCGCCCAGCAGCAGGCGAAAAAATTGGTACATCTTCATGTGTGGTCTCCGACGAACAAGGCGGTTGAACTGGGTGACTCTCCGGCACACGATCCCTTGCACATCGCCCCCGTTTTACCCTTATTTTCCTCATGGCACCGCCAGTCGGAGTCTGACTGAGCTGTGCTCCCCAGACAAGCCGCGTTTTTTAAAGTCTGCATTTTAAATTGGCGAACGCTGGCACAAATCCACCGATTGCCGCAGCGCAGCATTTTCAACACTCAGATAAAGACGGATCCATGAGTTTTTTTAAAGGCCAATGTTAACTTGCTGTTGACATGAAGAAAAGACCCGGGCAAGATCCCATCAAGGTAATGCCTTCGTGGAAAGCCGGGTGTTGCTATTGATAACAAAAGAAACAAAAAGCATGATGCCCACGCATTTTGCTGGCAGGTGTAGTGGCGGCCCAGGATCAGGGCGGCTGTCGACAACCACTAGGAGAAGACACATGAAAAAGACCGGCCTGCTGGCGTCGCTTCTCGCGACACTTTGCATCAGCACAGCACCGTCCGCGCAATCTCAAGAACTGTACTGGGCAACCAGCGGCATGTTCGGCCCGTTCAATATTCAGGGTCTGATTCCGACCTTCCCAACGGCCAGAGACATCACCATCCCGGTGTCCATGTGGGTGCTCAAGCATCCCAAGGGCAACGTCGTGTTTGATACAGGTAACAATGTTGCCATCTCCGACAGCGCAGAAAACTGCAAAGCCTACTGGGCTGCAGGATCCTGCGATTTCTTGAAGCCAAGCCAGAAGCGTTCCGATGTCATCGACATGCAACTGAAAAAGCTCGGCATGTCGACCGATGACATCAAAGTCGTTGTGACCTCCCACACCCACCTGGATCATGCCGGCAACATCGCGATGTTCCCGAAGGCGATCCACGTGCTGCAGAAGAAAGAGCTGTATCAGGGCTGGTGGCCAGAGAAGTTCCAGGGCCGCGCTGTGAATGGCACCTTTGTGCTGGGTGACATCGCCGCTGCACGTGACTACACCTACTACGAAATCGACGGCGAACTTGATCTGTTCGGCGACGGTACCGTGAAAATTTTTCCGACACCGGGTCACACGCTGGGCCACCAGTCGATGAAGATCAAGCTGGCCAAAACCGGCACCGTTGTGATCACCCAAGATGCGGTCTGGATGCAGGAAAACCTGGATGGATACGTCGCTGGTCTGAACTACAGCCAGCAGGCGTACGTCGACTCCGTCACCAAGATCAAGATGATGCGGGACCTGGAAGGCGCGAAGATTCTGATGTCACATGACGCCGGTCAGTTTGCTACCATGGGCGATCGCTGGCACAAGTAATCGGGTTTATGCCCCGTGAGAAAAGCCCCCGCAACGGGGGCTTTTTTACGAGCAGCCATTTCAGTGGCTTTTAGCACAAGTCACTCGTCTTTGAACAAAGCGGCAAAACGGAGTCTGTGAGTTTTCATGATTGACATTGAGCACGTCACCAAGCGGTATGGATCGAAAACCATACTCCACGACATTTCGTTCAATGTAAGCAAAGGCGAAATCGTCGGCTTTCTCGGGCCCAATGGCGCGGGTAAAACGACCACCATGCGCATGATTGCCGGCTTTACCGCAGCCACCAGTGGCACGGTGCGCGTGGCTGGCTTTGATATGGCGAGCGAGAACCAGCTGGCTGCGGAGCACATCGGCTATCTGCCCGAACAGCCTCCACTCTACGACGTGCTGGATGTCACGGACTATCTGACTTTCGTCGCACGCGCCAAGCGCATACCCGCCGCGCAACGTCCATCTCAACTCGAGCGGGTCATACACGCCTGCCGCCTCGAGAGCGTCACGCGCAAGGAAATCTACAAACTCTCCAAGGGTTTTCGTCAGCGAGTGGGACTCGCGCAGGCATTGCTCGGCAATCCTGAGGTGCTGCTGCTCGACGAACCGACCGCGGGTCTCGATCCAGGCCAGATACAAGAGACCCGCGAAGTAATCCGTGAAGTCGGCAGGGATCATGCGGTTCTGCTCTCCACACACATTCTTCCGGAAGTCACGCTGATCTGTCAGCGTGTCGCGATCATCAATCACGGCCGTATCCTCGCAACCGGTTCGCCGCAGGGTCTGCAACGCGCGGCCGAGGAAACCAGTTCCGTGTTGCTCGAGGCGTCGGGCGATGCGGATCAACTCAAGCGCGCACTCACGGACACCGATGGCGTCACTGCGGTCAGTCTGCGGCCGGTTGCTTCTCGCGTCGGGCTCTACAGCATTGATTGTCAGGTTGACGCTCAAGAGCAAGTTGAATCGCGCATTGCGCGTGCCGTGATCGCCTGCGGCGAACTATTCCGTCTTGAGCGTCAACAACCGACACTGGAAAATGTGTTCCTGCGCTACATCGGGCACACCCACGCCAACGACAACAGCAGCGGAACCTCTTCATGAACGCCTGGATCGGCCTCAAGGCCGTGTATGACAAGGAAATGCTCACCTATTTCCGCTCACCGATTGCGTACTTCGTGATCACCGTATTCCTGCTCGGTACCGGATATTTTTTCACGTATAACATCTTCCTGACCGGCGTGGGCACGATGGATCAGACGCTGCAGAATATGGGCATCTTGTTAATCACATTAAGCCCTGTACTGACAATGCGACTGTTCTCTGCCGAGTACAACGGGCGAACCATGGAACTTTTGATGACACTGCCATTACGCACCTGGCAGGTCGTGCTTGGCAAATACCTGGGCGCGGTCAGCATGCTGTTACTGATGACCACAGCATCCTGTATCAATTTGATACCGCTGTATTTGTACGGCAATCCGCAGACCTTGAATATTCTGGCCGGTTATATTGGTTTCATTTTGCTAGGTATGGCCTGCATCGGTATCGGCCAGTTTTTTTCCGCGCTGACTGAAAATCAGATTGTGGCTGCACTGATCACCATTCCCACGCTGCTAGGCTTCTGGTTCGTTGGCCATTTGCAGAGCCTGCAATCATCGCTGCTGCTGCGCGATCTGCTCGCACATTTGTCCTTTGCCCTGCACTACGCAGATTTCATTCACGGTCTGCTGCGGTCAGAAGCTATCGTGTATTTCCTCGTGGTGACCGCTATCGCGCTTACCCTGAACAACAGTTACTTGCAATGGCGTCGCTGACATGAACTCATTTCGTTCCGGACTGATCCTGATCGCGGGGCTCATGCTACTGGCCGCTTCGATGATTGCCAGTTCACTCTCGGTCAACTCGCAAGTGGTCACGAACCTGTTGCTGCTTGCGGGTCTCCTTTTGTCGGGCTTTGCCCTGTTCTCTTTGCGTGACGACATTGGACCACTGTTCAGAGAGAATCGGCGTGAACTGCTGCTCACCACCGTCGGGCTGATTGGCGTATTGGTTGCGGCAGCTTGGTTGTCAGCCCTTCACCCAGTGCGCATGGATTTGACCGCAAATCGCGAGTATTCGCTCTCGCCACAGACCGTGAAAATGATGCAGTCCATCGACAAGCCGGTGCGTATCGCGTTTTTTCATGATCGTGGCATGCGCGAGACCGTTGAGCTGTATGAATTGTTCGCAGCACAGAACGACAAAATCTCGGTTGAATTCTTCGATCCCATGGTCAATCCAGCACAGGCCAAACTGCGCGGCGTCGAGTTCGCAGGAACTGCCCTGTACGAAAGTGAAGGACGAAAGCTGACCGTCAATGGTCCCACCGAAACCGACATTGCCAATGGCATTCTGCGCATTACTCAAGCCAAGCAGCAAGTCGCCTGTTTCGTTGACGGCCATGGTGAGCCGGATCCGTTCAGTCTGGAGTCGCATGACCATATGGAAGGTGATGCCGGTCATTCTCACGGTCTGGAAACGAAGTTCGTCCAGCATGAACGACACGGCATGGCAAAAGCACGCGGTGGTCTGGAGTCAATGAATTATGTTGTCGAAAAAGTCTCGTTGCTCAAATCGGATGCCACGCTGTCGCAGTGTGCCGTATTGATCGTCGCGGGATCGCAATCACCGCTGCTCGCGGCTGAACTGCGCAGTATTGATCGCTATCTTGATGAAGGTGGCAATGCGATGTTCATGATCGACCCTTTTGTCAAAACGGGTCTTGAGGACATCATCAGGAAATTCGGTATTGAACTCGGTTCCGGCATGGTTATCGATGAAGCCAGCCATTTCTGGGCTGATCCATCAACACCGGCAGTCACCGACTACAACCGGCATGAGATCACCAACAAGCTGCCGCTCTCCTTCTTCCCTGGTGTGCGGCCGCTCGGGCCGACCAAAGATCCGGTACCGGGCGTGTCGGTCAGACCCTTGGTAAATTCGTCCCAGAAAAGCTTCGCCAATGCCGACAAAATGCGCGTCGATCACAGATCCGCAAAAAATGGCTACGGACCACAAACTCTGATGGTGACCTCGCGTATCAATCCGAAGACGGTGAAATCCGGCGAGATGCTGCTCAAGCAGCTGCGTGGCGAAGAAACTGCGGATAGCGAACAAGCGCCCGAAAAAACAACCACACGCAAGGAAGCGCGTATAGTCGTTTCCGGAGACTCGGATTTCGCAACGAACTCGTTTTATCACGTGCTGGGCAACGGTGCGCTACTCCTGAATGCGGTCAACTTCCTCGCTTCGCGGGAGAATCTGATCGGCCTTGAACCACGCACCTACGATCTGCCCTACGTTAGCATGACAAATACACAGATGAAGGGTACCTTCATCTTGTCCATCATTCTGATTCCGCTGCTAATGGCCGCGGTCGGTGTGGCGGTCTGGTGGAGACGTCGATGAAATCGGGCGGCAAGCGGCTGATCGTCATCTGGGGCGTCTTACTGGTTCTGGCAGCGCTGATTTTCATTGGAGAGCGTCAGCGCAGTGAGCAACTGGGCGCAGCCAGTCAGCGCGTGGTGCCCTGGTTGCTGCCAGTGCCGATGGAAAAGCTGGGTGCTGTAGAAGTTATGGTCAAAGGCAGCATGCACCGCTTTGAGCGCGATGCAGAAGGTCGCTGGTTTTATCACGGCGTGCACGATGCAAATAAAGCCGAACACGGTCACAGCACGGATCCGCAAATGGCCGCCGTGATTGACAAGGCGATGATTGCTTTCGGTCGCGTGCAGCGCGAGCAAAAAATCGCTCTCAAAGCCGGTGAAGACGAATATGGTGTCACCCGTCCCGATGTGTTCATTCTGGTCTATCAGCCCAAAGCCGATGAGCCACTGGCGCGCTACGCGGTTGGTACCATTGCGACAGATGGCGTGAGTCGCTACGTTCTGCCCGTTGACGCGTCTGAAATCGTGACGATTCCCGACTTCCATATCAAGAACCTGCTGACGCTGA
Source organism: Burkholderiales bacterium (assembly GCA_005800405.1). GTDB lineage: Bacteria > Pseudomonadota > Gammaproteobacteria > Burkholderiales > Burkholderiaceae_D > Pernthalerella. Next base: position 2,502 of record SYFN01000115.1, on the reverse strand, counting down.
TTGACGCGGTCAAGATCGCAGGCGCTGCCAAACCGTGATGCCGTGCCTGCTGCGCCCGCTCGGGGTGTGGCTATGGCTGTGCGCAGCAACAGCGATCCCTTCGTTAGCGCATGCCCATGCCGGAGATGCCACGGGCTTTGCCAGCGTAACACTCTCTGATGCGAGCGTTCGCTACACCTTCACCCCTACCGCAAGCTTTTCCGCAGACCAGAGCAGCCTGCCCGCACTTTTGCGTCAGCATCTGTCCGTGACAGCCGATGGCAAACCCTGCGCCCCCGATCTGAACAATGAACTCGCCATTGTCTTTCAGTGCTCGACTGCGAACCACCAAATCAGTGTTGAAGATCATCTCGATCAGGTACTCGGCTCAACCCATCATGTCATTGCGCTGTTTACCTGGAGCGGTGGCAGCCAGTCACATGCATTTTCTTCAACAACACCCAAGGCAGTCGTACCGCTATCGGCTACCGCGTCAAAGGCTCCCACCAATGCTGCGAGCTTTTTTCCACTGGGCGTCGAACATATCGCCACCGGCTATGATCATCTGCTCTTCCTGCTGGTGCTGATTTTATGCGGCGGCACTCTGAAATCGCTCATCAAGATCATTACCGCTTTTACTCTCGCTCACAGCATGACACTGGGCGCCGCTGCACTGGGCCTGGTCAGCCTGCCCTCCGTATTGGTCGAAGCCGTGATCGCTCTTTCGATTGCCTATGTCGCTTTTGAAAACCTGTTTCCCCGTTTTGCCATCTCACGCCGCTGGACCATCAGCTTTTTGTTCGGGCTGGTGCATGGTTTCGGATTTTCTTCGGTATTGCAGGAGATTGGTCTGCCCAGAGACAGTCAGGTGTGGTCGCTGCTGAATTTCAATCTGGGCGTGGAAGCCGGTCAGTTGGTTGCGGTACTGATCGCCCTCCCCACACTGCTCTGGCTGCAGAAAAAAATCTATGCGCAGCGCGTCATTCAGGTGCTTTCCGCGATGGTGATGCTGGTGGGTCTGGGTTTGTTCATCGAACGCTTGGTCCTTGCTTGAAGTCTGTCACAACATCAGCCTATGCCATGCTTATAGCAAGCGGCTTACGACAGGCAGCTTGGTTACACTCCAAAGCGTAGAAAATACTGCGCGCATTTCCGCTTCCGAGGCGGCACCACCAAAGTCGGCCAGCGCGAGCGCCTTCTGTTCTAGTTCGGGACGCGACAGCGTATTGCCAGGATCGCCCTTGGGTTCATCCACCCTGCCATGCAACACGCGGCCATCGCGTGTGTGTATCGTGACCTTGCCTATCCAGCGCTCGGGGTAGGCGCCATCGACTTCTTCATCCAACACCATTTTCACGCGCACACGAAAATCTGCGACAGCAGGATCCCGATACAGTCGCTCGAATTCGGACACACCGGCTTTGTCATGCAAGGCAATGATGCCCAGTACCGTACCCATGGAAAATTTTGCTTGATGCACGGTCTCCGGCGCGATCACCCGACCCAGTACATCAATCGCGCCCTGATGCACATGCGTGATCACTTCGGTGATATCAGAGGCCTTCAGACCGTGCGTATGCATTGCCTGCTGCAGGGCATCTGCTGCGGGATGGGTATGGCGGCAGGATGCATGAAACTTGAATGAGGTCTCTATCGTTGCCCAGCGCTGTCTCAGTCTGTCTGTCAGACGCGCTGAATCGGCATCGCGTGACATGCCCACACCCATCCCCTGGGGACCTTCGAGTACCTGCTTGGCGCCAGTGAATCCTTTTTCTGCCAGCAGTGCGGCGAGCAATCCATCTGCAGCCGCTTTTCCTGTATGCAGTTGTTTTGAATCGGCCGCATCGCGCAAGAATTCCCATAAACCTGCGGCCTGTGTACCCGCTGAGCCTATGGCGTGCTGCATCTGCTGCGCATTCAATCCCATCAGTCGCGCTGCTGCCACTGCGGCAGCGACCGTACCTGCGGTCCCTGTGGTGTGAAAAATCTGGTAGTGCGAGCGTCCCAGAAATTCGCCGATGCGAATGCCGGCCTCATAGCCAGCGACTGCCGCTGTTATCAAATCCTCGCCACTGCATCCACGATCCTGCGCGATGGCCAGCGCTGCAGGAAAAACAACCGCTGCGGGATGAAAAACGGAGCCGTTGTGCACATCATCCTGCTCTGCATAATGCGACGAGGCACCATTCACCAGCGCGGCGAACAACGGCGATGTCATGCGACGCGAGATCAATACTTCCGCACGACCTTCCTGCGGCCCCATGGCGTGCGCAATCGCCTCAATAGCCTGCACTGGCCGTCCCACCTTGCCTGCAAGCGCAGAGCCAAACCAGTCCAGCAGCAAATCTTCCGCGCGACGTACCACCGCCTCTGGAATATCGCTGAACTGCAGATTTGCGGCAAACTCGGCCAGTTGCGTACTCGGAGCGACGGTAGCTTTCATCACACCCCCTCAGAAGGATCGTGGCATGCCGAGCACGTGCTCGGCAACATACGAAAAAATCAGATTGGTCGAAATGGGCG
>SYFN01000114.1 GCA_005800405.1 Burkholderiales bacterium | reverse complement strand
TCTTCTTCTTCGCGGCGTATTCTAGTTCGGAGAAACTAGTTTGCATGAGCAGTCTCGCTAGCAGGGGGCGTAGACGTAATTCTAAAAGAACAACTGCGTTACGGGAAGGCCTTCGGGGAATAAATCAGCGCTTCCCTAAGTCCCAGTGACTCGAAAATATCAGGACAGGTCAACACCACCATCGACCGTGCAATATACATGTGCTAAGTAGTTGAAATTGAGGGCAAACAATCATCCAGAGGCCCTCAGCGCGACAAATAGTGGCGTATAAAAGGAAAAAATCGCTTTTGACGATGCTTTTTTAGGTGGCTCCTCGACCTGGGCTCGAGCAAGGGACCTACCGATTAAGGTATTGCCTGCGACCGAAGCCCGGCTTCCTATACTAAAGGCTTTTGCTTCTTTTTATACCTTCGTAATGAGCCCCTCGATCATTGCAGCGGCATTGTCAGTTCCCGTCAATACATTAGGCACCATCATATTAATCATCATCACACTAATGACTTTTCCTACGCGCCAAATTCTGATGCCAGCAATTAATGCAGCAGCTGATTCAGAAAATAGACAACGACTTATGATTTTGCATGGCCTTTCCATAGTGATCACTTTGATCAACATTATTGCCACAGCCATGGTCGTCGTTAGTTCCACTGACTTGACGGTACGCTCATCCCTGATAGGGTTTTTATGACCGGACGCATCAAAAGAAAAAATATTCTGGCAATGGTGGAGTTATCGCCTCTTCAACATGATTCGCCTACAGTCTGCCCCCTCTGTGACAGAAATATCCCAAAAACACAAATCGATGCCCACCACTTGATTCCGAAATCGCAGAGAGATACAGAAACCGTATTACTTCATCGCATATGTCATCGCCAGATACATGCACTTTTTAAGGAAACTGAATTGGCACGACAATTTAACACTGTTGATAAGTTAAAAAGCTATGAAGAAATTTTGCGCTTTATCCATTGGATAAAACAAAAACCCGACGATTTTTTTGAACGAAGCCGTAAAAGCCACAGACTGAAATCTCGTTGATGACCGATTGCGCGAATGAATGACGACCTCAGGGCGTTAACCATTTCCAAGAATCCGAGATAAATCTGGCGCGCCGATGCCCCGTACGCGCCAACCCAAGCCAATCTATTTCTGTTATTCGCGCATTCAACACAGCAAAGTGTGGCTCGATGGGGTTGATTTCCACCGATTCCGAAGAATCTGAGTTCAGCAGGCTTCCAGGTGCCAAAAGGCTTAAATAATCGCCAGCGGAAGCTGAGTACTTGACACGCTCCCAACATGCAGCGACGGTTGAGCCGGTAGTAAGCGCAGACATATCAACCCGCACACGAATCTGCCAGCGTAGCTTTGAACTCCAGAAAACAAATACGACGTTTGGCGTATCTGATATCTCTGCAACTTTGGGACTGCGTGCATCAGTGAAAATTTGGATATGACCTTGAACTGGATCCACAGTCCGCAGCACGACGGTGCGCGCATGAACCAAGCCATTTTCACAAGCCGTAGCGAGCACTGGCGTACGTCATGCATGAAATCTATCTTGCGTCGCCCGGCCTAGTTCTTTCCAGATCTGTTTACGAATTTCATCCGGTGTTGGTCGCTGTATTTTCACGGCTTCTTTCTTAGAAATTTAGTCAACAGCTTGCCAGTAGCAAACGCTGCGTCCTGGAGACGTAAATGGTCAGCTACCGACTTCGTCATAGCGGCAGCTCAGGCCCCGCAATTTGCAGCTGCGCTGCCTGCTTTGAGATCGGTGGTGATTTTGGCATTCAGCTGGCTCGCAAGTCGTCCTCGCTGGCATTGGGCTTCATTTCGGCGTTGTCGAGGACAATTCAACGGCTGAACGGTTCTTATTGCGCACGGGTCAGGTGGCCGCGGTTATACCGGACGGCGATGGTTTGTGCCTCCGGGTTGTCGCAGTTCCGGCTCCCGATGGGCTGCCCCTGATGAAGCGGCTCTGACAAAAAGCCGCTCGCGTTATTGCAACGACTTGTCATACAACCGTACTGTCTACGGCGGCGCCTGGCCAGCAGCCTTGTATCAGGACCTCTCAATTCCTGCAGGACCACGGTTTGCTCTCTCTCGGCGCGAGAGCCCCTCTTCTGCTTGCCCTTGATATTCACAATCACGGTTCAAAATGTCAGTGGATCTTTGCAGCCGGCGCCACCGCCCGCAGGCTATTAACGGAATCGGCCAGCACGCACTACAAAAACTGCACTCTGGAACGTAACGCATCGATTGAGATTTGCGCACTCGCGATTGCTTTTCCCCCCGGCTCGCCCCCAGCAATGATGCCTACGCCTGCTACTGGCGCCAGAGAATCCATTCGGAAGCGGCCCACATCGGCGCTGTGTCGGATAAAGCACGACTCGTCAAAATACAAACGGTCGCCGTTCTCATCGATCTCATCGAAATCAATACTGTCGAAACCAATCAGCCGACGCACGCCAGCCTCGCCATCCGTGATCTCCGTTGGGCGGATGTCTTTTGTCGAAGGATCAATTACAAAAACCTGCATGGCATTCTCCAATTACTGTCATGACTTCAGCACCTGCGCTGGTGCTGAAATTGAAGCGCGGATGCTAACACGTGAGGCCGTGCGAAGCAGGTCGATGCATCCGGCGGCAAAGATTTGCCACCCGCACTGCGCGAGCGGCACGAATTCGCCGACGTCTTGCCAACAATTGGCGACGTATCGTTGTACGTCTGAATGGCATGTTTTTTGCGAGCCTCGGGTCCCACATCACACTACCAACCAAAGTCATCAGGCAGCGGACTCGTAAACTATGCATATCGACGGCTCAAAGGGCTTCATTCCCTTGACGGGGGGTACTTCACCAAGCCAAGCAGAAGCCAGAGCATTGCTCTTGCCGGAGCTACAAAAACTCGTGCCCGATGCGAGTCCAAGCGACGTCACGCCCAGGGGATTTCCCGACAAGGGGGTGAGCTGGACCGATGCCTACAAGATGGTGACCGGCTGGCATCGTGAGAGCGAGGGTGCTCCTCCCAAATTCGGTATTCTGATTGATCGTCTCAGCGGGGCAATCAACGGCACCAAAACGCTGGCCAGACTGGGCTTCAACGACCTCTCGCGCTTCCCGCGCGGCACCTCTGTCCAGGGGGCGATCGACCGACTGTATGCCACCCCATCTAACGGCTTTCTCGCCAGGGCATTGTCGCAGGTGGGCATCTACGATTTGCGCGATTTTCCACCCGGCACGCGTGCCTTCGATGCTTTTAAACTGGTTGAAGACACCGAAAACCCTGGCGTCGTGTCGCGCGACAGATTTCTGGAATACAAACAAGCTTTCTCAAGCCTCTCGGCCATCGGTATTACCTCGCTGGATAATTTCCCCAAAGGAACGACCGTTGTCGAGGCAAAAGGTCTGCTGGAGCCCAAGGCCGTGGAAATGCTGAGCATGATGGGTGCCGACGATTCGGTGTTTGCCAAGCCCGACCTGTCCCCGCTGGACAAACTGGCGATTACCGTCAATCTGCCCAAGACGATCAATCAAATGGCACCGTTGCCATCGGACTCGGCACAACGCGCCGCGCTGGTCACCAAATTTCGAGCGGTCTCGGAACAAGCCAACGCAGCGCGTCAGCTGGGCATGATGGGTTACCAGAGCCTCGCGCCATTCAAAGGCATGAGCGCACTCAAGGGCAAGGAGCCGAAAGCCACCGACGCACTGGCGCTGGTATTAACCACACCGCAGCCATTTGATCTCCCTCGACCGGCACCCGTCACCAGCGCAAAAGACAATTTTTCTCGGCTGTTTGCGCCAACCAACGCCGGCAAAATGCGCACATATGGAACGCCCAATACGGTGACCAAAACCGTGCTATCGCCGCAGACGCAGGATCGCGTCACCAAAAATCTGCTGCCCCCTACCCGAACCGTCACCACGGCTGAGGTACTGGCGTTCAACAAAACCTACTGGGGTCGGACGTAACGGCACTCACAAAAAACCATTGGCTAGGCGAGCCGCCGCAGACAGTAGGGTAAGTACGACAAGGCGGTGCAACAACGTCAGCGGCGGTTTGTTGGAGCCCCTGAGGCCCCGTCCCGTTTGCCCATCGGGGATGGAGCGTGCAGCAGTTGATGCTAAATTAGGGTAGTTTTCTAAAAGAAAGCTAGTCGACAGCCTGCGTCGGCACATCAAATTCTTTCGCTCGCGATGGTGGCATGATGAAACGAGGTTTATTCCTTTGGCTTTGCCTGATTCTTTTTCAGGCACCAGCGGCTCAATCGCAGGGCTTCTTCGAGGTTACCCAGGACGTTCCGCTCGTGTTCAGTGACGCAGCCGGCACGAGAGTACTTGCAGAGACCGAGCAACCGTTGAGTCCGGAGCAAGTGCGCGAACGCATCCATGATTTCAAACCACCCGCCACCATCGGCAGCATTCAACCTCGCCAGAACTACTGGATAGCCAGTCAACTGCAAAGCCGTCTCGAGGCTGACAAAGAAATCCGAATCGAAATACCGATGTGGGAAGCGATGCATCCCTGGGTAATTTTTGAAGACGGAAGAATGCAGGCGCTCCAGTCATCTGGTAATTTCTGGGGTAACTATTCAAAGCTGGGCGATGCCAATCCTTACGTCATGGGTCTGGATACAGCACCCAGCCAGTTTGCGGTATTCACACTGCGGCGGGGAGAATCCGTCACGCTGATCACCCGAGTACGGGCGAGTGCCAATTTCATCCCTAACAGTTTCGTGCCCTCTTTCTCCGAGCATGCACGCATGCTGGAGCTGCGACGGTTCGGACTGCATATCGAAGGGATACAGGCGGGCATACTGCTGGCACTGGGCATCTTTGGATGGTTCTCCGTGTTTCAGAACCGCGATCGCACCAGTCTTGCTTATGGCGTATGGATCATGTTTGCGCTGCTGTCGGCGATTTCCTTGCGTGTGCATGATGGGAGTCGCTTGTTTGAATTCTATGTGGACATAGAAGGCCAGCGTACTGGCCATGTGATGACCGCCGCTGTCATCATGAATATTCTCGCCTATTTCCAGGCGATGTGCTATGTGATCTTCGCGCGCAATTTCCTTGAACTGAAAACGTATATGCCGCGCGTACATCTAGCGACCAATGTATACCTGGTCTTCACACTCGGGCATTTGTATCTGGTCGCGTTTGTTCCGCACTCCATTCCACAGATATGGCTCTGGTCGCCGCTGTTCATTACCATCTTGCTGGTGTTGCTGACAATTTTCAGGTGCGCCTTTATTCGCTATAGTCAGGGCTTGCAAATCGCGAAATTCTTCATGTTCGCGATGGTTCCTTACTTTTTTTTCCGGGTGATTTTTTTCCTCGGCATGCTAAAGATACCCTCGCCCTTCAGCTACCTCGACAAATACGGCATTGGCCTGTTCCTGCAAAATTCGAACACTGCACAAGCTATGGGCGTGTGCGCCGAAGCGATGATCATGGCGATGGCTGTCATCAGCAAGACGCGCTGGCTACAACAGGAGTTGAATCAGAAGATTCAAGCGCAAAAAGACATGGTTGAAAATCAAAATCATTTACTTGAATCTACCGTTGCCCAGCGAACGCACGAGCTGGTAGAAAGCAAAGCTGAACTCGAAAAGCAGCATGAGGTCGTGGTCGATTCCATCAGGTACGCTAGTCGCTTGCAACGTGCCCAGCTACCGCGCCTGCAGCGCATAGAAAAACATTTTTCTTCGTTTCATGCCATCTTGGAGCCGCGCGATACGATTGGTGGCGACGTCTGGTGGGCATCACTGCCGGATCATGAAGGTCGCATCGTCGTCGCTGTCGCTGACAGCACCGGCCACGGCGTACCCGGTGCCATGCTCTCCGTATTGATCAGCACATCGCTGGAACGCATGTTTGCTAGCGACCCTTCTCTGGATCCGTCGCGCGCGCTGATGTCGCTCGATGCCGCATTGCGTTCCGGTCTCAATCAGGACAGCGATGATGCCGAGAGTGATGACGGCTGCGATGCCGCCATCGTCAGGATCGACCCAACACGACATCTGATCGAATTTGCCGGTGCAAAGCTGGGCTTGCTGCATGTACACGCTGACGGGTCGCTGGAACGGATTCAACCGTCGCGTTTGTCGCTGGGGTACTGCGACCCACCCCATGAGGTACCGCGGTTGCATCAACTTCGTTATACGCAGGGAGACACCTTCGTGATCGTATCGGATGGCTTGACCGACCAAATCGGCACGGGAGATCATGGACCGCCGCGCGCTTACGGTTATCGAAGACTCCATGACCTGGTAGGACGCTTGCACCATCAGAGCGCGGCGGACATTGCGCAGGCCATGCGTGAAGATTTACAAAAATGGCAAGGTGAGCAAATGCGCCGCGATGATGTCACGGCCGTGATCTTCAAGCCCGCCTGATGTCGACCCGGCAAACAAACAGGGCAAGGTATCGCATTAGAAAAATTTGCCAAGTTATTGAATTGTTAATTCTTCTCGTTGCACAACACAGATCGATTGACAAGCTGAGCCGTTTTTTTCAGTACTGCGCTAAAGTTTTTGGCTCGGCTGCCGACACCTCAGATTACCGTCAGTGAGTAAACTAGAGGCCGTACTTTGTTTATACTCGGCGACCGTGAATACAATCTCTGGAGATAGCAAAATGAAAAAAATCATCATTGGGGGCCTGCTGGCATTGTCGGGGGCCGCGCTGGCGGGCGATAACAAGCCCTTCGTCATGCTGGATGCAAACAGCGAGAGGGACAACAAGTCGATTGCAAGCGAGTACATCGGAGCCAACCTGACGCTCGGCGTAAAAACCCCGGACAAAGTGGAGTATTCCGTTAAAGTTGGTGTAAGCGCAAAAGACACAGACAAAGAGAATACGATCAGTAACAATCTCGAGTTCAAAGTCAAGAAGTCCTTCGATCTGGGGATGTTTTTCATGCCCTACGTCTCGGTACGACTCGGCGAGAAGCTGAAAGACGACACCACCCACTTCACCCACTACGCTCTCGATGCGGGCGCAAAAATTCCGCTGGTGAATGGACTGTCACTCGATATCGGTACTCGCTATCGCAATGCCTTTGAGACAGCCGAGAAATACAGGAGCACGCGCTACCATGCGATGTTCCTCTACGATTTCGATCAGCACAATACCGTCGGTCTGCGCTACGCGCGTAGCTTCTCCGGTGTCTCCGACTATGAGGAGCGCAAGAGCTGGCGTGTGCACTACCAGCGCAACTACTGATCTCTCGTTATCCCGCGCTTTGGCGCGGCCCCCAAACCCGGCACCCAAGGTTGTCGGGTTTTTTATTGCCGTCATCAGCTGGTAGCGAAATAATCCCGGGAACGCTGGAAAAACCCAGTGATTGCGGCGAGCCAACGTAGCTGTGCGGCGGGGGGACAAGTAAAATTAGCGGGGTGGCGGCGTTGACCCCGCTACGGAAGTTTCCAGGCGGGTTGATCAGTATCTTGTTAGGGAAGCGCTGATTTATTCCCCGAAGGCCTTCCCGTAACGCAGTTGTTCTTTTAGAATTACGTCTACGCCCCCTGCTAGCGAGACTGCTCATGCAAACTAGTTTCTCCGAACTAGAATACGCCGCGAAGAAGAAGAT
>SYFN01000113.1 GCA_005800405.1 Burkholderiales bacterium | reverse complement strand
ATGATTTATGAAGGTACCAACACCATACAATCACTCGATCTTCTGGGGCGCAAAGTGCTGATGGACAATGGCGAGAAGTTACGCGCTTTCGGTGACAAGATAAAAGCGTTCATTGATGAGAACGGTACGGACGAAGCGATGTCTGAATTCATCACACCACTGGCTGATATTGGTGACAAGGTCACCAAGCTGACGATAGAAATTGGCATGAAAGCTTTTCAGAACCGTGATGAAGTCGGCGCAGCTGCCGTGCCGTATTTGCGTGTGCTCGGACATCTGATATTTGCATATTTCTTCGCTCGCATGGCAAAAATCGCACTGCAGAAGTCATCGAGTGATGATGATTTTTATCAGGCCAAGCTGGGTGTGGCGCGATTTTATTTCGCGCGCTTGTTGCCCGAGACCGCGATGTTGATACGACAGGCACGCTCCGGCGCCGGGACGCTGATGGCGATGAATGTTGAACTATTTTGATTGATAGCCATGTCGACCATACCCATCAAAAAAGTAGTGATTCTGGGTGCCGGCGTGATGGGTGCACAGATCGCGGCTCACTGTATCAATGCACGTGTCCCGGTCATTTTTTTCGATTTGACCGGCAAGCCGGATCAGCCGCGTAATGCGCTTGCACAGCGTGCCGTCGATAGTCTGAAAAAAATCAATCCTGCGCCACTAGCTAACAATGATCAGGCCGCGCTGATCGACGTTGCCAATTTTGAAGATGACGTATCGCGTCTGGCCGAGGTGGATTTGCTGATCGAAGCAATCGCCGAGCGCATGGACTGGAAACATGCGCTCTATCAGAAGATTGCTGCCCATATTCCAGCGCATGCAATTTTTGCGACCAACACTCCGGGTTTATCCATCAACGCGCTGTCGTCCGTGCTCGATGAAAATATACGCTCACGCTTTGGTGGCGTGCATTTTTTTAATCCGCCGCGCTACATGCATTTGGTTGAGTTGATCAAGACATCGCATACCGAGGGCGACATTCTAGATCAGCTCGAGTCGTTTCTTACCACTACCCTCGGTGAAGGTGTCGTGCGGGCAATCGACACGCCTAACTTTATTGCGAACCGCGTCGGTATTTTTGGCATGCTGGCGATCATCCGTGAAGCAGAAATATTCGGGCTCTCCTACGATCTGGTTGATGATCTGACGGGTACCCGTTTGGGTCGTGCCAAATCAGGTACGTTTCGCACCGCTGATGTGGTCGGGCTCGATACCCTGGGGCACGTGATTGATACCATGCAGCGCAACTTGCCGGAGGATCCTTTTCACGCGCTGTATTAGAGCCCTCCCGTTCTTCAGAGACTGATTGATGAAGGACATCTGGGTCAGAAATCCGACGCTGGCTTCTGTAAAAAAGTAGGTAAAGACATCTTGCGATTGGATCCAAGTCGGCATGACTACGTACCTTCCGAAGCGAAAGCCGATGATCTGATCGTTCGGATACTCAAGGAAAAAGACCCGTCTAAATGGATCAAGACCTTGCATGAGTCAAGTCATCCACAAGCTCAATTTTTGTGGGCAATCCTGCGTGATGCATTTCATTACATTGCAGTACATTTGCACGCCATTGCCCATAATGCGCGTGACGGAGATTTTGCGCTGCGCTGGGGCTTTGGCTGGCAGCAGGGGCCGTTTGAACTCTGGCAGGCTGCAGGGTGGCAGCAGGTAGCGCAGTGGGTGAAAGAAGATATCGATGCCAGACGCGCATTATCGTCGGCGCCCTTGCCCGATTGGGTGTTTGACGGGCGCGAGGGGGTGCACCGCCCCGAAGGTTCCTGGTCAGCGTCAAAGCAGGTAAATTTGGCGCGCTCGCACCTGCCTGTTTATGCACGTCAGCAGTTTCGCGCATCGCTTGTCGGGGATGATCACCTCAGTCCTGGTGCAGCAGGTACCACGGTGCATGAAGATGCCTCAGTCCGGCTCTGGCATATCAACGCCGACGTACTGATTCTGTCTTTCAAAACCAAGTTGCATGCGATGGGGCCGGAAGTCATCGCGGGCATCGAGCGCGCGGTATCACAGGCTGAAAAAGATTATCGTGCACTCGTGATTTGGCAAACCGATGTCGTTGAAGGTGGTGCATTCTCGGCAGGTGCAGATTTGCAAGCGATGCTGCCGGTGTTCATGATGGGTGGTGTGAAGGCAATCGAGCCTGTCGTTGCCAATTTTCAGCGTGCGCAGATGCGCGTCAAGTATGTGAGCGTACCTGTAGTGGCCGCCGTGGGCGGGCTTGCGCTTGGTGGCGGCTGTGAGCTCATGATGCATGCAAGTCGACGCGTTGCCTTGCTGGAGTCGTATGCAGGACTGGTCGAGGTGGGTGTTGGCCTCTTGCCCGCCGGTGGCGGCCTGAAAGAGATCGCGCTGCGCGCTGCGCAGGATGCCAAAGGTAATGACATCTTCCCGTTTCTTAAAGATCGTTTAACGCATGCAGCCACCGCAGCGGTTGCCAAATCCGCGCACGAGGCGCGTCGCGTGGGTTATCTGCAAGCGGATGACGTGATTGTCCTGCATCCGCATGAACTACTACACGTCGCCACGACGCAGGCACTGGCATTAGCGGATGCAGCGTATCGACCACCGCTGCCCACGCTGATCCCGGTGACGGGCCGCTACGGCATTGCCACGGTTCGTGCGCAGCTGGTGAATATGCGCGAAGGCGGCTTCATCTCCGCACATGACGAGCACATTGCCACACTGATTGCCGATGTGGTGTGTGGCGGTGACATGGAGCCTGGGAGTCGGGTGAGCGAGCAGTGGTTGCTGGACGAGGAGCGTGCAGGATTCATGTCGCTGCTGGCTCACCCTAAAACGCAGGAGTGGATTATGGGAATGATACAGACGGGTAAGCCGGTGAGGAATTAAGAGGCGCTGTTTAGAAAGCAAAATTTGATTGTCAGCTGTCGGTGGAATAGTTGCAAATTTCTTGTATCTGACAGTTTGCAAAAGACGCTGGATCCCGGCTTGTGCCGGAATCCAGCGGCGTACCAGGAGTACACCACCATGAGCAAACAACTGCAAGAAGCCTACATCGTCGCCGCCACCCGCACCCCTGTCGGCAAAGCACCTCGGGGCGTCTTTCGACATGTACGTCCCGACGATCTGCTCGTGCACACGATACGCGCAGCCCTGACGCATGTACCTGATCTTTACCCCGCCATCATTGAAGATGCCATTATCGGATGCGCGTTCCCCGAAGCCGAACAGGGATTGAATCTGGCGCGCATGGCCGTGCTGCTTGCAGATTTACCCAAGACAGTCGCGGGCGTCACCGTCAACCGTTACTGTGCGTCCGGACTCACCGCGATTGCAATGGCAGCTGACCGTATACGTACCGGAGAGGCAGACGTGATGATTGCAGGAGGTGTTGAATCGATGTCCATGATTCCCATGCCTAGTCATCATCCATCGATGAACATGGGTATCTTCAAAGACGACCATATCAGCATGGCTTATGGCATGGGCCTGACGGCAGAGAAGGTTGCGCAGCGATGGAAAATCAGTCGTGAGGATCAGGATAGCTTCGCGCTGGAATCGCATCGTCACGCCATCGCCGCCCAGCAAAGTGGCGAGTGTGCTGATGAAATAACGCCTGTCGAAGTCGTCGAAAAATTTCCCGATCTGGACAGCAGTCAGATAAAAACAATCACTAAAACAGTGTCACAAGATGAGGGTGCACGCGCCGATACCAGTCTCGAAGCGCTAGGTAAACTCAAACCGGTGTTTGCAGCAAAAGGCTCCGTGACCGCGGGCAATAGCTCGCAAACCTCGGACGGCGCCGGCGCACTGATTCTGGTGAATGAAAAAATACTCAAACAATTCAATCTGCTGCCGCTGGCGCGCTTTGTGTCATTTGCAGTGAAAGGTGTGCCACTCGAGATCATGGGTATCGGTCCCAAAGAAGCCATACCTGCGGCGCTGCGCACGGCGGGCCTCTCGCTGGACCAGATGGACTGGATAGAGCTCAACGAAGCGTTTGCGGCGCAGGTGCTCGCCGTGCGTCACGATTTGGGGCTCGATCCGGCCAAGACCAACCCGCTGGGCGGCGCGATTGCGCTCGGCCATCCGTTGGGTGCCACTGGCGCCATACGTGCAGCCACCGTCATTCACGGACTGCGCCGTCGCCAACTGAAATACGGTATGGTGACGATGTGCGTCGGCGCCAGTATGGGTGCGGCGGGAATTTTTGAACGTTTATAGATTGCCGAAAATTAGCACGCTGTTGGCACAGTATTCACAGAAAAAAAGAAAAATATAATGACCATAAAATTTCATATCACTGATGGTATTGCGACACTTTTTTTGATCGACCCGACAAAAAAAATGCCATCACCTGAGCAATGTATCAATCGCTGGCTGACGGATTGACAGTAGCTGCAAACGACAAAACCGTACGCGCTATCGTAATGACTGGTGAGGGCGGCATCTTCACAGCCGGTAATGATGTTGAAGAATTTCTGAAACATCCACCGCAACTCGGTGATTCGCATGTCACTCGGTTCATGAATACGTTGCGCAATGCAGAAAAGCCTGTCATCGCTTCCGTCAGTGGCATAGCGATCGGCATCGGTACGACGCTGCTCATGCATTGCGATCTGGTGTACGCAGCCGACAGCGCGCAATTTGCCATGCCTTTCACACCGCTGGGTTTGTGCCCGGAATTTGCGTCGAGTTATCTTTTCCCCCGACTGGCAGGTTACCAGCGTGTAGCTGAAAAATCATTACTCGGTGACGTCTTTACGGCAGATGAAGTCGCGCAGATGGGATTAGTCAGTAAGGTAATGCCAGCGGAAGCGCTACCCTCATTCGTCGCAACCCAAGCGGCAAAGCTGGTATCGCTGCCTTCAGAATCCCTGCGCGTCACCAAAAAGATGATGAAAAAAGATCTTGCAGTGGGCGTTCTGTCTGGATACCTTCCCGGTTCAAAATCAGATTCAACGATGGTCTGAAGTTCATCATCACCCCGGTCTCGTCCCGGCAAAGGGATTACAATGCTGGCGTGAAGCAGGCCAGACAGTCGCTGGCGCAGCAATGCGCGGGAGGAAGGTCCGGACTCCACAGAGCAGGGTGACGGCTAACGACCGTTCGCCGTGAGGCGCGGAACAGGGCCACAGAGACGAGTCTTTGCAGCGCGAGCTGCAAAGGGTGAAACGCGGTAACCTCCACCCGGAGCAATCTCAAATAGGCACGCGATGATGCTGCTCGCGGAGCGTGCGGGTAGAGAGCTTGAGCCCCCGAGTAATTGGGGGCCTAGAGGAATGACTGTCATCGCTATCGGGCTCGCCTGGTAGAGAAACAGAATCCGGCCTATCGGCCTGCTTCACTTCATTTCATTGGTTGCTTGCTTTTTTGGGTAAGAGTTGGTTTTTTTGGCATGTCGCCGAACGTCAATTCGGAGGTTGGCATCCTTTTGTGAGTGTCAGTTTCTCCGCCCTGCCTTTACTTCGTAGCGCTGGCGACCATCTTGCCGGCTCATCTCAGTACCCCATCCACACCATTGGATAATGTGAAAATCACCTGAGGTTACCATTGCCATGCGGCACGTCTGAACAGATGGCGGTGTAAAAACAAACCCCGATGTATTGCTCAGGCGCTACATCTACGGGGACATTCGCCAGAACTCGGGCATGAGATCTGTGGCGCTGCATCGGAACAGGACGCAAATCCCTCCAGATAATCAGTTGACGGCAGCAGGCTAAAACAGATTGAGGTGTTTTTTGTATTTGGTGAATTCAAGGACGAAGTGCAACTTTGATTAATGGGTTGGATGGCTGAGGTGCATTAGTATCAAAGCCTTTTGACCAGCCAGTCGAAGAAGCACATGACCTATACACACCTCAGCCAAACCGAACGTTATCAGAT
>SYFN01000112.1 GCA_005800405.1 Burkholderiales bacterium | reverse complement strand
TCTTCTTCTTCGCGGCGTATTCTAGTTCGGAGAAACTAGTTTGCATGAGCAGTCTCGCTAGCAGGGGGCGTAGACGTAATTCTAAAAGAACAACTGCGTTACGGGAAGGCCTTCGGGGAATAAATCAGCGCTTCCCTAGAAACAGTCTCCCGAAGGTATCAGGTATCTTTACTTCATCACCGGTGTCCCTTGCACTGAGCGTTTTTACTTTTTTTTCTTCCTTCGATTTCATTTGCGGCACAGCTTTATTTTTATCTGAAGGGCCTTGACCGATGTTTTTTTCCACTTGGGCAGGAGCACCATCCTTTTTATTGCCGACATCCTTATTCTTATCGTCAGACTGTCCCTGCCCATAATTGGGAAGATTGCTTTGAGAGTTACTTCTGGAAAGACGATCGCCGATGAAAAATTCTCCATTCATCAATGTTGAGGGGGCAGGTGGTAGGCAGGCTTACACGAACCTTGGGAATTCAGTGGGTATTGCTCATTAACCGTCGTTTTAAAAATTTATTTTTTAGCAATAAATCCGCCGCCATTTTCGTAACCCCTCCCCATCTCTGGTTCCGAGACTCAATGCATTTCTGTGTATCAAATCAGCGTTTCAACTTGACTGATAATTGCCCGCCACCTATATTGCTGACTCGCTAGTTAGTAATTTTCCCTCTCATGCCCGCCCTGGAACCGAAGACCAAACCTCGTTGGGAACGCCGCAAGGACGCCCGTCCGCAAGAGCTGCTGGCGGCGGCTTTGGATTTATTTGTTGAACGCGGCTATGCCGCTGCCCGGCTCGACGATGTGGCCGCGCGCGCAGGCGTCTCGAAAGGGACGCTCTATCTGTATTTCGAAAACAAGGAAGAACTGTTCAAGGCCGTGGTTCGCGAGAATCTGGTCTCAGCGCTGGCCGAGGCGGAAGACTATATAGAGCGCTCTACCGGCAGCAGCCGAAACCTGTTGCGCGCCTTTATTCTGAACTGGTGGGACCGCGTCGGCCAGACCAAGCTATCCGGCATTTCGAAGCTGATGATGGCTGAATCAGGCAATTTCCCAGACGTTGCGCGCTTTTATCATGAAGAGGTGATTTCCCGGTGCAATGCGCTGATCGTGGGCATTCTTGAGCGCGGCATTACCCGCGGTGAGTTTCGGGCGGTCGATACCGTCAATGCCAATCTCGTGATTGTTGCGCCGCTGGTGATGTTAATGATGTGGAAACATTCATTCCACTCTTGTAGGCTGGAGCCTATCTCGGCAAACGATTATCTGGATTGTTACCTTGATCTGCTGATCAATGGTCTTCAGGCGCCGTCTCAAGCGGGTGGCACCGAGACGGCGCACGAGCCGCCGTCGAATCATCACTAAAAACACTATGTCAAAAAACCTTGTTCGCGGGCTCGTTCTGCTCATCCTGCTCACCGTTGCTGGCGGCGTGATCTGGAGCCTGATGCAGCGCCCGGCTGCCCCGGCAAAATCGGCAGCGCCAGTGGTGGCGGTGCCACCAACGCTGGAATTTTTAACACAGGAAGTCGTGACAGCGAGCCCGGTCGAAATTCGGCAAACACTCTCACTGTCAGGATCGCTGCGCGCGGTCGATATGTCCACGGTCAAAGCGCGCGTGCCCGCTGATGTGCGGCAGGTACTGGTCCGCGAGGGCGAGTCTGTACGTGCGGGACAAATCGTGGTGGTGACCGACGGCACCGAGTATGAGGCGCGGGTGGCGCAGGCCCGTGGTCACTTGGATGCTGCCCTCGCTCAGCTCGAGATTGCGACCAAGACACGCGACAACAATCGTGTGCTGGTGGAGAAGGGATTCATTTCGCGGAATGCATTTGACAATGCGGCAAGCCAGTACGCGGCCACAGAGGCGAATGTGGCTGCGGCACGCGGCGCGATGAATATTGTGCAGAAATCACTGAACGAGACCATCATTCGGACGCCTATCTCAGGGCTGGTCGCAGCGCGCTACGTACAGCCCGGAGAAAAAGTCTCGCCGGACAACAAGCTGCTTGATATCGTCAATCTGCAGAAAATGGAGCTGCAAGCAGCGGTACCCACAAGCGACATTGCGCAGATTGTCGTCGGCCAGCCCGTAAGCTTGCATATAGAGGGCTTGCCGGAAACCTTCGAAGGCAAGGTCGTTCGCGTCAATCCCTCCACCCAGGCGGGCTCACGCTCAGTGCTGGCTTATGTACAAGTCGCCAATCCGAAGAACGTGCTGCGCGTTGGCATGTTCGCGGAGGCGCAGTTGGTTCTGAAGGCGAAACAGAGTGTGCTGGCCTTGCCGCAGAGCGCAGTGCGCAAGGATGGTCAGGGTACATTTGTTTACACCATCAAGGATGGGCAATTGAACAAGACTGCGGTTACCGTGGGGATTGATGGCCGAAGTGGTGACGAATACCTGATAGAAATCGTTTCGGGCCTGGATTTTGGTGCGCAGGTAATACGCACCGACATGGGCAACCTGCAAACCGGTACGCGCGTGAGAGTAGCAGCGCCAGCCGCTGCGCGCTAGGAAAGACAGGAACCGGCGCCATGTGGTTTACACGCATCAGTATCGGCAACCCGGTTCTGGCCACCATGATGATGGTGGCGTTTGTTGTGCTCGGTCTGTTCTCTTATCAGCGACTGCGCGTGGATCAGTTCCCCGATGTGACCTTCCCGGTGGTCGTTGTACAGACTGAGTATCCGGGAGCAGCGCCTGAAACGGTCGAAACCGACATCACTCGCAAGATCGAAGAAGCCGTCAACACCATCAATGGCATAAACAGCCTGACTTCACGCTCTTACGAGGGCCAGTCGATTGTCATCATCGAGTTTGCACTCACCATCGACCCGGCACAGGCGGCGCAGGATGTGCGTGAAAAAGTCGCGCTGATCAAAGTAGTTTTTCGTAAGGAAGTGAAGGAACCCCGCGTCACCCGCTACGACCCCGCGGACCGACCGATTTTCTCGGTCGCTGTGACCAATGAGGCCGGCAAGGGCAAGTACAGTATGCGTGAGCTGACCACGATTGCCGATCAGCTGATCAAAAAACGTCTGGAAAATGTACGTGGTGTGGGTTCAGTCACGCTGGTCGGTGGCGTCAAGCGTGAAATTCAGATTCAGGTCAAACCAGCGGATATGGAGGCGCTGGGCATCAGCATGGATCAAGTCCTCAATGCCCTGCGTAATGAAAATCAGGAACTGCCTGCCGGTAGTGTGCGCGCAACAGCGAATGAACAAGTGGTGCAAGTGCAAGGCCGCATCAAACGACCGAAAGATTTCGAGCGTATCGTGATCGCGCAGCGCGGTGGTCATGCGGTCTTACTCGGACAAGTAGCGCGAGTGATCGACAGTCAGCAGGAGCAAGAAAATCTTGCACTCTTCAACGGTCAGCGCACCCTTGCGCTCGATATCCTCAAAGCGCAGGGCCAGAATACGATTGATGTGGCCGATGGTCTCAAAAAAGTGATCACCGATCTGCAGCCCACGCTCAATGCGCTGCACCCGGGTGTAAAGCTGGATATCATCAAGGACGGTTCGCGACAGATTCGCGTCGGTGTCGAGAATGTTCGTCGCACACTGATCGAAGGCGCACTACTGACAATACTGATTGTTTTTCTGTTCCTGAACTCATGGCGCTCTACGGTAATAACGGGTTTGACGCTGCCGGTGTCGCTGATAGGCACTTTTTTGTTCATGGATATGTTTGGCTTCACGATCAACATGATCACGCTAATGGCTTTGTCGCTGTGCGTAGGTCTGCTGATCGATGACGCGATTGTCGTGCGTGAAAACATAGTTCGTCATGCGGGCATGCGGGTGAATGGTCGCTGCAAAAACCCGCGAGATGCAGCACTCGAAGGTACAGCAGAGATCGGGTTGGCAGTGCTGGCTACAACTTTTTCGATTGTCGCGGTGTTTCTGCCAGTAGGATTCATGGGCGGCATCATCGGTCGCTTCTTTCATCAGTTCGGTGTTACGGTCGCCGCTACGGTACTGATTTCGATGTTTGTGTCGTTTACGTTGGATCCGATGCTTTCATCCATTTGGCACGATCCGGCGGTACACGGCCAGGGCCCAAGACGCGGCTGGTATGCACATACGATCGGCCGAGTGCTGGAGCAATTCGATCACTTCGTACAGTGGCTTTCAAAAATTTATCAAGTCACCCTGCGCTGGTCAATGCGCCATCGTGTTACAACGCTGGTACTCGCGCTAGCCACCTTCGTCGCTGGTCTGCTGCTGCCCGCTTCGGGTCTGGTGGGTACGGAGTTCGTGCCGCAGGCTGATTTTTCCGAGACCGGCGTGGTTTTTTATACGCCAGTCGGATCTTCGCTGGAGTTCACCGAAAGTAAGGCGAGGCAGGTAGAACAGGCTCTCCATGCATTGCCCGAGGTACGTGATCTCTACACCACCATCAATACTGGCACAGCACTGGGAAAAAACTACGCGACCGTGTACGCACGACTGGTGCCGCGCAGCGAAAGAAAGCGCAGCACGAAAGAACTGAGCCAGCCACTGCGCGAACAGCTGGTGCGCATTCCGGGCATTACGATCACGCATATCGGTCAGCTCGATGGCGTGGGTGGCGATAACAAGCAAATCCGCTTTTCCATACTCGGCCCCGATTTGAAACAACTCGGCAAGCTCGCCGCCGAGGCCGCCGCACGCGTACGCGCGATACCCGGTGTGGTAGACCTGGATTCAAGTCTCAAGCCCAACAAGCCCACCATTCAGGTTGAGCCCTATCGGGAAGTCGCCGCTGATCTGGGTATCGGCGTGGCACAGATAGGCAACACCTTGCGACCGCTGCTGGCGGGCGATGCAGTGACAGGCTGGCGTGCACCGAATGATGAAACCTATGATGTCACGGTTCGACTCGCACCCTCGGACCGCAACAACATCGCCGATCTGTCTCGACTTAACTTGGCCAGCAGCCAGATGAATGCCGATGGTTCGCTACGCATGGTGCCGTTGCGTCAGGTAGCCAGCATCATGCCGGCCAACGGTGCAAACCAGATCAATCGACGCGACCTCAATCGCGAAGTTGAAATCTCTGCGAATGTCCTGGGCCGCTCGGCGGGACAGGCGGGCGTCGATATCAAACGCATACTTGAGACGATGAGCTGGCAACCCGGTTATCGCTATCAGATCGGTGGCGCAGCCAAAAATATGCAAGAGTCATTCGGCTATGCAATGTCAGCACTGCTGCTTGCCATTATTTTCATTTACATGATTCTCGCATCGCAATTTGCCAGCTTCCTGCAACCGATTGCGATCATGTCAGCGCTGCCACTGACACTGATCGGCGTTTTTCTGTCGCTGATGCTGTTCCGCTCAACGCTGAATTTATTCTCGATTATTGGCTTCGTGATGCTGATGGGACTGGTCACCAAGAATGCGATTCTGCTGGTGGACTTCGCCAATCAGGCGCGCAAAGCGGGTGTGGAGCGAAGCGAAGCGCTGCTCGAAGCAGCCCATGTGCGACTGCGGCCTATTCTGATGACAACGCTGGCGATGGTGTTTGGCATGGTGCCGCTGGCACTGGGACTGGCCGAGGGCTCCGAGCAGCGTGCACCCATGGGTCAGGCGGTAATTGGTGGCATCATCACCTCCTCGATCCTGACGCTGGTGGTGGTACCCGTGATCTACACCTGGCTGGATGACTTGGCTCAGTGGGGACACCGACGCTTCGGTGCAGCTGCCTCTGTCGACGCTGCGGGCGGGACAGCACCAATGCCGGGGGCAGCTTCCAGAAAAAATGAACCCTTTTGATAAAATTTCAGTCTTTTTGACGCAGGAGTTTCTTACATGAATGTCGAACAAGCACGGCGAAACATGATCGAGCAGCAGATCCGTACTTGGGAGGTGCTGGACCTAGATATTCTGCAAACGCTCGTGGCTGTGCGACGCGAGGCCTTTGTGCCGACGGCTTATCAGGCGCTTGCCTTTATGGATACCGAGATTCCTCTGCCAGAGGGCGAAAACATGCTTTCACCCAAACTCGAAGCGCGTCTGCTTCAGGAAGCAGCCGTACAGCCACACGAATCCGTATTGGAAATCGGCGCGGGATCAGGTTACATGGCTGCTCTGCTCGCGCATCATGCAAAACAGGTGATCACCGTCGAGATCGTGCCCGAACTCAGAGCGCTCGCCGAAAAGAATCTCATTAATTATGGCGTTAGCAATGTCAGCGTCGCGCTGGGAGACGGCGCACGCGGCTGGACTGGTAGCGGATCGCAGGCATTTGACGTCATCATGATCTCCGGTTCGTTGCCCATGATGCCCGACGCTTTTTTGCGTCAACTGAGCCTGGGTGGACGCGTTCTGGCGGTGATTGGCGAAGCACCAGTCATGTCGGCCTGCATGATGACGCGCGCGTCCGATAATGCGTGGGACACGGTAAAACTCTTTGAAACCAGTATCAAGGCGCTGCGCAATGTCGAGAAGCCCTCGGCGTTTCGCTTCTGAAGCGGACCGCTACATGGAACATATGACCGCTACCGAACTCGCCGTATGGCTGGCGGACGCAACACGTGTACAACCCTTGCTACTCGATGTGCGCGAGCCCTGGGAATACGAGACTTGCCGTATTGAGGGCTCGGTTCTTATGCCCATGGCCAGTGTCCCGGCGCGGCAGGAGAAGCTTGACCCGGAAACGCCCATCGTGTGTATCTGCCATCATGGCGCTCGCAGCATGCAGGTCGGTGCATTTCTTGAGCGCGCTGGGTTTACGAACATCACCAACCTCAGCGGCGGCATCCATGGTTGGGCGATGCAGGTCGATGGCAGCATGCCCACTTATTGATACAAAAACCAAACCTGACTGGAAAAATAATGCGTAAAACTCCGCTCGCCGCTTTGATCGCCTCAGCGCTCTTGTCGCTCGATGCCACCGCGCTGGATTTGATGCAAGCGTATCGCGCCGCTCAGGCTTACGACAGTCAGTTTGCCAGTGCGCGCGCAGCGCGCGAGGCCAATTCTGAAAAATCCGTGCAGGGCCGTGCGGGCTTGCTACCCTCAGTGGGCGTAACGGCATCTGCCAACAAAATCAACGGTGAATCAACCATCAATCCCAATATCAACTACTCGGCCAACAGTTATCAATTGCAACTCAGGCAGCCGCTGTACAACCGTGCCAGTGGTGATCTCTACGAACAAAGCAAACTGCAAGTGGCTGTGAGTGAGGTGCAATTCGATCAGGCGAAAAGCGATCTGATGATTCGCATGGCCCAGGCGTATTTTAATGTGCTGACTGCTCAGGACACGATCGCCGTGATTCAAGCGCAACGTGTCGCCATTGCGGAACAGCTCGCTTCGGCCAAACGTAACTTCGAAGTGGGCACGGCAACCATTACCGACACCCACGAAGCACAGGCACGTTACGATCTGTCGCATGCGCAGGAGATCGCAGCCATCAATGATCTTGAAGTCAAGCGGAATGCCTTCGCACAAGTTACCGGCAAACTTCCCCCCGTCCTTGGCAGCCTCAAAGCAGGCCTGCAGCTCAGCCCCCCTGAACCAGCCAGCATGGATCCTTGGGTACAAACTGCGGAGTCTGGCAATTTCGGTGTAGTCGCCCAAGGCCTGTTGGCAGAAATAGCGAAACTGGAAATCAGCCGTAACCGCGCGGGTCATCTGCCGACGGTGGATGCAGTCGCCACCTACGGCCGTAACACGAGCTTCTTCACCTCAGCCATCACAACGACCACGACCAACATCGGCGTGCAGCTGACCATTCCCTTGTTCAGCGGCTATGCTACCAACAGCAAAATCCGTGAGGCCGTGTCGCTGGAAGACAAGGCACGTGCTGACCTTGATACTGCGCGCCGCACTGCAGCGCAAAGCACGCGCACTGCTTTCTTTGGTGTGCAGAGCGGCTTGTCCCAGATTCGCGCACTTGAGGCTGCGGAGGTTTCCAGCAAATCGGCACTTGATGCCAATCGTCTGGGCTATAGCGTTGGCGTACGGATCAATATTGATGTGCTCAATGCACAACAGCAGCTGTACTCAACCCGACGCGACCTGGCCAAGGCACGCTATGAGACTTTATTGAACGGCCTGCGGCTCAAAGCAGCAGCCGGCAGTCTGAGCGAAGCCGATCTGGCCCAGTTCAACGAATTGTTTGAGACGAGACAACCCTGAGGCAGCGCTGATTCACTTATCGCGCTGGTGCTGGCGCGAAGCAGCACGCGCTATATCAAGCTTATTGATTTTGCATTGAATGCGTATCAAAGGATGGCTTAGCCAAAGACAAATCCATCAGACACGCGGGAGAGTGGCTCTGGATCTATTGTGTACGAGGACATCAATGGGCCGTTTGGCAATGGCAGCAGGAACTGGGAACCACGGTCAATCGTAAAACCTTGGTCGCTGGTTGCGAGTGGTTCATTTGGCAGGTGGTGAACACCGGTAAGGCCAGATACTTTTTCTAATGTGGCGGAAATTCATGAATAACAAGAATACATCCAGCAAACTTCTCATCTCTGGCTTGCTACTGGGATTGCTCGCATCGTGTGGCGACAAAAAGGAAGCGCCGAAAGCCGGACCAGCTGGCGCGCCGCCACCGATGATGGTGTCAGTAATCACAGTGGCGCCAGAAAATATTTCCAACATCACTGAGCTGCCCGGGCGGATTGAGGCGCCACGCACGGCGGAAGTCCGCGCTCGCGTCGGCGGCATCGTTCAAAAGCGCGTCTTCAACGAAGGCAGTGATGTGCGCGCCGGACAAGTACTCTTCGAAATCGACGCAGCACCATTTCGGGCTGCTTACAACAGCGCCAAGGCCACGGCGGCACAAGCTGAGGCCGGACTCGTACGCGCAGAGGCGAATCTCTCTCAGGCTAACACCAAGCTCAATCGCTACCGCGGGCTGGTAGAAAGCAATGCGATCAGCAAGCAGGAATTTGATGATTTGCAAAGTGCACAGAAACTGGCCGCCGCAGATGTGGCCGCA
Organism: Burkholderiales bacterium; assembly: GCA_005800405.1. Lineage (GTDB taxonomy): Bacteria > Pseudomonadota > Gammaproteobacteria > Burkholderiales > Burkholderiaceae_D > Pernthalerella. The sequence goes on along the minus strand of SYFN01000112.1, from coordinate 1,933 downwards.
GCCACGGCGGCGATAGGCACCGCACGTGCTGTGGTTGAAACTTCTCGACTGAATCTTTCTTATGCTACGGTGACTGCGCCGATCTCGGGCCGTATCGGTCGCGCACTCATTACCGAAGGCGCACTGGTGACTGCCAACGATTCGCACAGTATGGCAGTCATCCAGCAACTTGATCCGATCTATGTGACGCTGACTCAATCGAGTGTCGAGACACTTCGCCTGAAAGATATCGGTGGCCAGTCCGGCAAGGGCGGCGCAAAAGCAAAGCTGAAGCTGGTGACGGAAGATGGACACCTCTATGAACACTCGGGTCAGCTGCTTTTTTCAGAGGCAGTGGTGGATCCTGCGTCCAGCTCCATCATACTGCGCGCGCAATTTCCCAATCCGCAGCGCACGCTGCTGCCCGGAACCTATGTGCGCGTGCGTCTGGAACAGGGTTCGCGAGCTGGTGCAATCACCGTGCCGCAACAGGCAGTTATGCGCACTGCGAATGGATCCATCGTGATGACTGTTGATGGCAAGGGCATCGTGGCGCCGCGTCCGGTAAAAACGGATGGCGCTTATGGTACGAAATGGATCATCAGTAGCGGCCTCAATCATGGCGATCAGGTAATCGTCGAAGGGCTGCAGAAAGCGAAACCAGGCGCCACCGTCAAGCCAATACCGTGGAATCCACCTGATGCAGGCAGCAATGACAAAGCCACACCGCCGCAAAACAAATAAAGATTAAGGACGCGTCGTCATGGCAAAATTTTTCGTTGATCGCCCCGTCTTCGCGTGGGTGATTGCCCTCTTCATACTGCTGGCGGGGATTCTGGCGATCCCGAATCTGCCGATCTCGCAATATCCTCAGATCGCTCCCCCTACCATCATCGTCAATGCGGTGTATCCCGGTGGCTCGGCGCAAACAGTCGATGAGAGCGTCACCAGCCTGATTGAGCAGGAGATGAACGGTGCAGAGAACATGCTCTACATCGAATCACAGAGCCAGTCGGATGGCCAATCACAAGTCTCGGTGACCTTCAAGAACGGCACCAATCCCGAGCTCGCTGCCGTCGATGTACAAAACCGTCTCAAGCGTATCGAAGCACGTCTGCCTCAGGCCGTGGTGCAGCAGGGTGTGACCATCACGCGGGCGCGCAGTAATCTGCTGATGTTCGTTAACCTGCGCGCGACCAATGGTGATGTCTCACCCATCGCGCTGGGCGACTACCTGGCGCGCAATGTGATCAATGAGATCAAGCGCATTCCCGGTGTCGGTGTGGTGCAGCTGTTTGGCACCGAGCGTGCAATGCGCGTGTGGGTTGATCCCGACAAGCTGGTGGGCTACAAGCTCACACCTACCGATGTCGTCACTGCGATTCGCCAGCAAAACGCACAATTCTCTGCTGGTATTCTCGGCGATCTTCCTGCGCCCAGCTCTCAGCGCATTGCAACTTCCATTATCGTCAGCGGTCAGCTGTCGACACCCGAAGAATTCAGCAATGTGGTGTTGCGGGCATTACCCAACGGCGCAACGGTCCGTATTCGCGATATCGGCAAGGTGGAAATCGCCGGGCAATCGTACGGCTTTGCCGCGCGCCTCAATGGCAAGCCGATTGCTGCGATTGGTATTCAGCTGACCCCCACGGCCAATGCGCTGCAAACGGCCGAGTTAGTACGCGCGAAGATGAAAGAACTGAAAAAATTCCTTCCCCCGGGCGTCGAGTACGTTATCCCTTATGACACCTCATTGTTCGTAAAAATATCGATCGAGGAAGTGATTAAGACACTGCTCGAAGCCGTAGCACTGGTGTTCCTGGTGATGCTTCTGTTCTTGCAAAGTCTGCGCTACACGCTGATTCCGGCAATTGTGGTGCCGGTCGCGCTGATGGGAACATTTGCAACAATGTCTTTTTTCGGTTATTCCATCAACGTGCTGACCATGTTCGGC
>SYFN01000111.1 GCA_005800405.1 Burkholderiales bacterium | reverse complement strand
CGCCAGCATGGCCTCGGCAATCGGTGTCGCGCGGATGCCCACGCAGGGATCATGACGACCAAAGGTTTCCACCATCACCGGCTGACCATCTCGGTCAATCGAACGACGCGGGGTGCGTATGCTGGAGGTGGGCTTGATCGCAATCGATACCGTGATGTTTTGCCCAGACGAGATGCCGCCGAGAACACCACCGGCGTTGTTGCCGATAAAGCCGTCCGGCGTAATTTCATCACCATGCTCGGAGCCCTTATGCGCAACCGAGCGAAAGCCTGCCCCTATTTCCACACCCTTGACGGCATTAATCCCCATCATCGCATAAGCAATATCGGCATCCAGTTTGTCAAACAGAGGCTCGCCCAGACCGACTGGCACGTTTTGCGCGATGACCTCAATCCGCGCGCCGCAGGAATCGCCTGCCTTGCGCAAGCTGTCCATGTAAGTCTCAAGTTCGGGAATGAGGTCGGCATTGGCAGCGAAAAATGGATTATCGCCTACATGATCCCAGGAGACGAAAGGAATCGCGATCTCACCCAGCTGGCTCATGCAACCACGGAGCGTCAAGCCATATTGAGCATTCAGCCATTTGCGTGCCACCGCGGCAGCACCCACAACCGGCGCAGTCAGACGGGCTGACGAGCGCCCACCACCGCGCGGATCGCGAATACCGTATTTATTCCAATACGTGTAGTCAGCATGGCCGGGCCGGAATCGGTCGACAATATTGCCGTAATCCTGACTGCGCTGGTCTTCATTACGAATCAGCAGCGCGATCGGTGTACCCGTGGTCTTGCCTTCGTAGACACCCGACAAAATTTCAACGGTGTCGGATTCTTTGCGCTGTGTGACATGCCGCGAAGTACCCGGCTTGCGGCGATCCAGCTCAGGCTGTATGTCTGCCTCCGACAGGGGCATGCCCGGCGGGCAGCCATCAATCACGCAGCCGATGGCGGGTCCGTGTGATTCACCGAACGTCGTAACACAAAAAAGCTTGCCAATCGTATTGCCAGACATGACGGTAAAGGAAAGTGTACGAAAGACGTCATTCTACCAGTGCACGCCTGCGCTACAGCCCCGAGAACCAGGACAGCAGCGCCCGCGGGTATTCGCGCCTTAGGAAGCAAAGAAGAAGAAGCATCGCGAGATTGAGCAGCGCCGTGAACAGGAAGATCTCAGGCACTGACAGCCCAGCCGCAAGCAGCATCATCGCCGTCAGTGCGGCCACCACCATAAACAGCGCATTCAGAATGTTCATGCCGCCAATGGTTCGAGACAGATGCGAGCGCTCAGCGCGCGTCTGTATCAGGGCAAACAAAGGCACAACATAAATGCCACCGCTTAGCCCCAGCAAGAAACAATCAGCCAGCACCCGAAATTGCGCACCACCGATCAGCTGTTTTGCGATAAGCAGCGAAGGCATGGGCAATGTGCTGGCCCAATAAAAATCAATCCCAAACAAGGTGAGTCCCAGCGCCCCCAGCGGCACCAGACCCAGATGAATCTCACGACCCGATAGCCACTCGCACCAGAGCGAACCGGCACCGATACCCAGCGAAAAAGCTGTCAGCAAAATCGCAAAAATCTCGGGCGCGCCGTGCAATACATCGCGCGCAAAGACAGGAAACTGTGCCAACAGCATGGCGCCATAGAACCAGAACCAGGAGTTCGCAAGCATCGCGATGAATACCTCACGATTACCGGAAGAAAATCGCAGGTTACGCATCATCTCGGCGAGGGGATTGCGGGCCACCATGAGGGTCGGATCCGCAGCCGCGCTAGGTGGCACCGTGAGCGTAAAAAGCCACCCGATGACCGCCACTGCAATACAAGCACCTGCGATTAAATGGAAATCTGTATTGCTGGCACAAGCCACCACCGCAGCGCCCGACAATTGTCCAGTCAGTATGCCAACGAAGGTCCCCATCTGAACCATGCCATTACCCCCGATCAGTTCGCTCTGCTGCAGATGCTGCGGCAGATACGCGTGCTTGACGGGGCCAAACAGCGTGGAGTGCACGCCCATCCCCACGACCGCTGCCACCAGCAGCCACAGCGCGTGGGTGAACCATCCGACCGCAGCCACGGCCATGATGCCGATTTCCATCAGTTTGACAGTGCGCATGACGGTGGTTTTGTCAAACTTGTCGGCAATCTGACCCGCCGTCGCAGACAACAGCAAAAAAGGAAGAATGAACAATCCCGCGATCAGATTATTGAGCAAGCCTGCACTTATATTCGTCCAGTGCAATGCATCAAAGGTGATCACGGTGACCAGTGCGGTCTTGAACAGATTGTCGTTGAACGCCCCCAAAAACTGAGCGCCGAAAAAAGGTGCGAAACGCCGCTGTCGCAGCAGTGCAAACTGGTTGGCCACTTACTGCAAACCCTCAGTATTGCTTTCGGCGGGCCAGTCGCGAATATAGGCCTTGAGTAAAGTATTCTCGAAATTCTGAGCCTCGAGTATGGACTTGGTTACATCACAAAAAGACATCACGCCCAGCACGACTTTTCCATCCATTACCGGCACGTAGCGCGCATGGCGTTCCAGCATTAAGCGACGAATATCATTGACGTCCGTATCCGGCGACATCGTCAGCACATCACGTTTCATGTGCTCGCCTACCGTACCCTGCCCCACCGAGCCCTGATCCGCATGCACTGCACGTATCACCTCGCGAAAAGTGAGCAGCCCCGCTAATGATCCATCATTCATGACGACCAGCGATCCGATGTCTTTCTCGGTCATTAAATTGATCGCATCGAGCAAACCGGTTTCCGGAGGCATCGTATAGAGCGCATTGCCTTTGATCTTGAGTATTTCGGATACCTTCATCGGACATCTCCTGCGTCATTTTTGTCGTCAGCTCGGGTTGTCAATGTAGCCCAGCGTTCGGAAAAAAGCCAGATTCCTGAGGGTCAAAGCAGCGGTCCAGCCTATAATCATCGCTTGCTCCCGATTAACCTTGTTTTGGTATCCCCATGAGCGACCCCAAATATCCCGGTTTCGATACGCTGTCGCTGCATGCAGGCAGTACACCTGACCCCGCTACCGGTGCTCGCGCCACACCGATTTATCTTTCAACATCGTTTGTGTTCCGTGACTCCGACCACGCGGCATCCCTGTTCAACATGGAGCGCTCGGGTCATGTGTATTCGCGAATATCCAACCCAACCAATGCGGTACTTGAAGAACGCATCGCTGCGCTCGAAGGTGGCGTGGCGGGTATTGCCGTCGCCAGTGGTCAGGCGGCCTTACATCTGGGTCTGGCGACGATTGCCGGCGCAGGTTCGCACGTGCTCGCGTCGCGAGCGCTGTATGGTGGATCACAAAACCTGCTCGGCTACACCATGAAGCGCTTCGGTATTGAAACCACCTTCATTGATCCACGCGATATGGGTGCCTGGCGCAGCAATATCCGTCCCAACACCAAGGTACTGTTTGCGGAAACGCTGGGTAACCCCGGACTGGATGTTCTTGATATTGAAACGGTGGCTGTGATCGCGCATGAGCATCATGTGCCACTGATGGTCGATTCCACTTTTACGACGCCTTACCTGCTGCGCCCGTTTGATCATGGCGCTGATCTGGTGTTTCACTCGGCGACGAAATTCCTTTGCGGACATGGCACTGCGGTCGGTGGTCTGCTGGTTGATGGTGGCACATTCAACTGGCAAGCCGCGTACGAGAAAACCGGCCACTTTGCTGAACTGTGCGAGCCTTATGATGGATTTCATGGCATGGTGTTCGCCGAGGAATCCACCGTAGCCCCTTTTTCGCTGCGTGCACGACGCGAGGGCTTGCGGGACTTCGGCGCTGTGATGAGCCCTCACAACGCATTCACGATCTTGCAAGGCATAGAAACATTGAGTCTGCGTATGGATCGACATGTGAGTAACGCCCGCAAGATCGTCGAGTTTCTGGTCACGCATCCGGCTGTCGAATCCGTGTCATACCCGGAACTGCCAGAACATCCCGACTATGCGCTCGCCAAAACATTGCTGCCTCGTGGCTGCGGTGCCGTGTTTTCGTTTACGCTCAAAGGTGACCGCGCTGCCGGACGCCGCTTTGTGGAATCGCTCGCGGTATTCTCGCATCTCGCCAATGTCGGTGATGCGAAATCTCTGGTGATTCATCCTGCCTCCACCACTCACTTCCGTGTACCGACCGAACAACTCGAAGCATCCGGCATACGCGAGGGCACGATGCGACTGTCCGTTGGACTGGAAGATGCTGATGATCTGATCGAAGATCTCAAGCGCGGACTCAAAGCATCGCAGAAAGGAGCGTAATTCATGGAACAACTCGTCAATGGCCATCGCGCTTACGCTTTCACCGGTGGCAAATCCTTTGATGCTGCTCTACCGACCGCCGTGTTCATTCATGGGGCGCAGAATGATCACTCGGTCTGGGCGCTGCAAACGCGTTATTTTGCGCATCATGGCTTTTCCGTAATCGCGGCGGATCTGCCGGGACATGGACGCAGTGAAGGCGAACCATTGGAAAGTATCGAGGCACTGTCTGGCTGGCTGCGAACGTTGCTTGATGCAGCGGGTGTCCGGAAAATCATCTTGATTGGCCACAGCATGGGCTCGCTCATTGCGCTCGAAACCGCCGCCCGCGCACCCGAAAAAATTAACGGTGTCGCGCTAGTCGGTACAGCCTACCCAATGAAGGTTTCTTCGGCGCTGCTAGAAGCAGCGCGCGATCACGAGCAACGCGCAATCGACATGGTCAACATTTGGTCACACTCAGGCATCGCACAAAAGCCCTCCGCACCGGGACCCGGTTTTTATGTGCAAGGTGGCAGCCGCCGATTGATGCAGCACATTTCACGTGGCAATCCTGCCAAGGTTTTTTATACCGATTTTTCAGCATGTAATGCGTACGAAGCTGGCGAAGCAGCGGCTGCAGCATTGCGTTGCCCCGCACTATTCGTGCAGGGTAAAAAAGACATGATGACGCCAGCAAAAGCCGCGGGAAGCCTGATCAGCAAGCTACCCACAGCCGAGGTCGTGCAAATCGACGCCTGTGGCCATGCACTGATGGCTGAACAACCGGATCAGGTGCTGGATAGCTTGTTCCGGTTCGCCTGCGCTTCAGCAAAATAATCAGTCAGTGAAATCGCCAGACCACGATCGACCACTTCCTCTATTTTCGTGGCCAGCATTGATTGCGGTGCGGGCGCGAAGGCAAAGCGCTGATACACATCCGTGAGTGTCAGCTTGTCGGGACTGACCAGCAGTGCCCAGCGATCCTCGTGTCGCTTCGAGTGATTGCGCAGACCAGCGCGCTGACTGTTATCGGAGCGAACTCGGCCTACCCAGCCGGCATCCAGCATGCGCTGCAACAAGCCCTCGGATTCTTCAAAGCCCAGTTGAGTCAGCCCTCGAAGTCGCATCGCATCCACTGCGGCGTTATCGCGCCTGGCATCGACCAGCACCTTGAGCACAGACATGGCATCCAGAAACTCGCTACCGGGTGCCGATCGGTGCCACCACCTTTCATACTTGACTACCGGGAGTGCCGCGGCCACCACGGCGCCCAGCAAGGTAATCATCCAGAAAAAGTAGACCCAGATCAGAAAAATAGGGACCGCCGCGAGCGCACCATAGATCACCCGATAACTCGGTCCTTGCACAATGAAAAAAGCAAACAGGCGGCGTGTGATTTCAAAGGCCACTGCAGCGACCAACCCGCCAATGACAGCATCACGCCATTCCACCATGCGGTTCGGTACGCCCAGATAAAGGAGCGAGAAAGCCAGGGTCGACAAACTCATCGACACCAGCAAGGTAAGCACCGTGCTTAGCAACGGTAACTCACGCGATAGTCCCCGAGTCAGCGGCAGGATTTCTCCGGCAAACGACATGGATGCGCCTATCAGCAAAGGCGCCAAAGTCATGATGGCCCAATAGACGATCATGCCCTGCGCAAAAGGCCGACCGGTGCGTACACGCCAGATGCGATTGAGTGTTCTGTCAACCGTGCCAAACATGAAGACCGCCGTCACAATCAGGAAGATCGCACCCATTGCCGACAGGCGACTCGCTTTCGCAGAAAACTGACTCAGGTAATCAAGAATGGTGTTGGCAATACCCTTGGGCATCAGGGTCTGGACAAAATAAGACTCGAGAGACTCGCGAAATGTCGTAAACAGCGGAAAGGTCGTGAAGATCGCAAAGGCAATCGTCAGCACCGGCACCACGGCCAGGACGGTGGTAAAGGTGAGGCTGCCAGCCACCTCAGGCAGCCGCTCTTCCCGGAGACGGCGCAGCACGAATCGCAATAAATCGCGTATTTGCACGCGGGACCAGCGCTGGACGCCTGATGAAGAGGATGGATGCATGCGAAAAAGAGGAAACTGAAGCGCCCTATAATACCAAGCATGAACACGCCCACCCTACCCATTCTGGTTCTGTATTACTCGCGACATGGTGCAACACGCAAGCTGGCCGAGCTGATAGCGCAAGGTATCGAGAGCATCGCAGGCTGTGAGGCAGTGCTGCGCACGGTACCTACGGTATCGACGGTCAGCAAGGCCACCGAGCCTGCGGTGCCACGCTCAGGCGCACCTTATGTCGAACTGTCTGATCTTGAGAACTGCGCCGGTCTGGCACTCGGATCACCCACGCGCTTTGGCAACATGGCGGCACCGCTCAAATATTTTATTGATGGCAGCAGTGCTCAGTGGTTATCGGGTGCACTCGCGGGCAAGCCCGCGTGTGTGTTCACATCAACTGGCAGCCTGCACGGCGGACAAGAGTCCACCTTGCTGTCAATGATGCTGCCTCTGCTGCATCACGGCATGCTGATGCTTGGTCTGCCCTACAGCGAACCGGCACTAATGACCACCGCAAGTGGTGGATCACCGTATGGCGCGACCCACTGGTCGGGTTTCTCCGGCGACAAAACCATCAGCGACGACACCCGCGCACTCGCCATCGCGCTGGGCAAGCGACTTGCATCAACAGCAAAGAAACTTCAACCATGACGCAACCTGATCCTTCCGATCTGCTGCACCGGCTGGCAGTCGCCAGTCTCTTGGGACTGATCGTGCTGTGCATCTTGTGGGAACTGGTGCTAGCGCCACTGCGCCCCGGCGGTTCTTGGATGATCATCAAAGCGCTACCGCTATTGCTGCCACTGTCGGGCACAATCCGCCGCAACATCTACACTATGCAGTGGGCCTCGATGATGATCCTGCTGTACTTCACCGAGGGCGTCGTACGCGCATGGAGTGAACGCGGCATGTCTCAGTTGCTCGCGTCACTGGAAATTCTGTTTTCTTTCATTTTTTTCTTTTGCGCGATTTTCTTCCTCAGGCCCTACAAGCGCGCTGCCAAACAATTAGCCAGCGAGGCCATACAAAAAGCGGCGGGTCAAAAGCCTGCAACGAACGATGAATCCTGATTTCATCACGCAATGCGTCAACCTTGTCGGCAACACCCATGTGCTGACCGGTGATGATATGGCACGCTATCTGACTGACTGGCGCGGTCGTTTCACTGGTCGGGCGCAAGCAGTGATCCGACCCGGCAGTACCCACGAAGTGGCGACCATTGTCAAGCTATGCATGGCCCATCAGATCCCTATAGTGCCTCAGGGCGGCAACACCGGACTGGTGCTCGGCAGTGTGCCCGATGCGAGTGGTCAAGCGATTGTCTTGTCGCTCGCGCGCATGAATCGCCTACGCGGCATCGACACCACCAACAACACCCTGACGGCAGAAGCTGGCTGTCTACTTCAACACGTACAGGATGCCGCTGCCGGAGCGCATCGTCTGTTTCCGCTCTCACTGGCTTCCGAAGGCAGCTGCACGATTGGCGGCAACCTATCGACCAATGCCGGTGGTACGGCAGTGCTGCGCTATGGAACAATGCGTGAATTGACGCTGGGACTTGAAGTCGTCACGCCCCAAGGTGAGATCTGGGACGGTCTGCGCGGACTGCGCAAGGACAACACCGGCTATGACCTGAGAGATTTGTTCATCGGCGCTGAGGGCACCCTGGGGATCATCACCGCTGCAGTGTTGAAATTGTATGCGCAGCCTGCCGCCAGACTCACGGCGCTCTTCGCCCTGCGTCATCCGCGTGAGGCGCTCGCGCTTTTATCGCTTGCGCAGCAACGATGCGATGCCGGTCTAACTGGCTTTGAATTGATATCGGCATTCTGCCTGCAGCTCGTCGAAAAACATTTCCCTTCGTTGCGCTCGCCTTTCCGTGAACGTCATGCACAGTATGTGTTACTTGAGCTTTCCGATGCAGAATCCGAATCCCATGCCAATGCGATGCTCGAAGCTTTGGCCGCCGATGCGGTGGACCGCGGACTAATTCAGGATGCTGTGGTAGCCAGTTCGCTGTCTCAATCACAGGTGATGTGGCAATTACGCGAGCATATTTCGATGGCACAGGCGGCTGAGGGGAAAAACATCAAGCACGACATTGCGGTGCCGGTCTCTCGTCTTGCCGACTTCATTGAAGAGACTGACGCGTTATTGCAACAGAAATTCCCGGCGAGTCGTATGGTGACCTTTGGTCACCTGGGCGACGGCAACCTGCATTACAACGTATCCGCACCTTTGGGGCAAAATGATGACGATTTTCTTCAGCATCAAGCGGCGATCAATCAGCTCGTACACAACAAGGTGCATGCCTTTGATGGATCGATCTCGGCCGAGCACGGTTTGGGCGCCTTGAAGCGCGATGAAATCAAGCGGTACAAATCCGAGATAGAACTGAACATGATGGTAGCAATCAAGCGGGCACTCGATCCGCTTAACCTGATGAATCCTGGCAAGGTGCTCTGACGCTGGCAGACACACTCTGCAGTATTCTTGTTCAAGAGATTCTGATGAATTCAATCAACGCTGTCGTATTGGCGGCTATCTTATTGGCGGCTATCTTTTTATTCCTATCGTGTTTCATCTCCCCGGCAACAGCCGTATATAAATTCGAACTGGCTGGTGTGATCACATATACCGATGTACATTGTGATGGACAGCAGCTCCCCATGATCGTGCCAGAGAAGCCACGCGAGACAGAAGAAAAAACAGATGACAAATCCCTCGCGCGCGAAAAAAGAGAAGTCGCCAAATTACAGGCCATACGCGAGCAGCGCGAGCGACAGGATAAACAGATACGCGATCTCTCCGCACGCGGCGCAGCAGCGCGAGAGCGTAAATGCAAGTCATTGGCGCTACAATTGAAATGGCGCGAAGAACAACTGCGCGATGCGCCGCTGCATGCGCAAATCAAGGCGCGCAAAATGGCACGGCGCGCCGCAGAAAAATATCGCAACGATTGTCAGTGACGATCAATAGCGATTAGTGATTATCCCGTGGCACCCCAAAGGTTGTGGAGATCCGCTGATAATCCACCGCGAAATCCAGACAGCCGCCTCGGTCGAGCTGACCCACGAATTGCCGGTGCAGCGCCTGCCAGGGCGTCTGATTCACCAGCTCGGGCGGTTTCCACGCAGCCTTGCGCGCCGCCCATTCTTCTTCGCTCACCAAAGCATTGGCAGTGCGGCGATTCAAGTCAAAACGCACGCGATCGCCGGTCTGCAAATAGGCCAGTCCACCGCCCCTAGCGGATTCAGGTGATGCATTCAACACGGATGGGCTGCCCGAGGTACCGGACTGACGACCATCGCCGACGCAAGGCAGAAGATTGATACCCTGCCTGACGAGTGAGTCTGGCGGCAGCATATTGACGACCTCGGCCGCACCCGGGTAGCCCACCGGCCCGACGCCCCGCATGAAAAGAACGGAGTCCGCATCAATGTTCAGCGAAGGATCATTAATGCGCTCGTGATAATCCTCGGTACCCTCGAACACGATCGCCCGACCTTCAAAGGCGCCCGGATCATCCGGTTTTTCAAGATAGCGCTTGCGAAAAGCCGGCGAGATCACGGATGTCTTCATCACTGCCGCATCAAACAAATTGCCTGACAAGACAGCGAAACCAGCCTCCTGTTGCAGCGGCTTGTCACAGGGTCTTATAACATCGGCATTTGATGAAGGCGTGTTTGCATAGCATTCGCCGATGGTCCGTCCTGATACCGTCATCGCCTCGGGATGCAGCTTGCCTGCATTCAGCAGTTCATGCATCACGGCGGGAACACCGCCGGCACGATGGAATTCTTCGCCTAAGTACTCGCCGGCAGGCATGCAGTTGACCAGTAATGGAATCTTGTAGCCGATGGTGTCCCAGTCACTCAGTTCCAGTGGAACACCCATGTGTCGTGCAATCGCATTGATGTGCGGCGGGCAGTTGGAGGATCCGCCCAACGCACTTGCGGCAACGATGGCATTCTCAAACGCTGCTCGGTTCAGAATTTTTGAAGGACGCAAATCTTCATACACCATATCGACGATGCGACGACCAGTACGATAGGCCATTTGCGGACGCTCGCGGTAAGGCGCAGGTATCGCCGCACAACCGGGCAAAGACATACCCAGTGCCTCGGCGAGCCCATTCATCGACAGCGCCGTGCCCATGCTGTTGCAATGACCGATGGACGGTGCCGAGCTGGCAACCATTTCCAAAAACTCGTCGTAATTGATTTTGCCAGCGGCCATTTCTTCGCGCGCGTGCCAAATCACCGTGCCCGAACCTGCACGTGCATTTTTGTAGTACCCATTGAGCATGGGACCACCCGAGAGCACGATCGCCGGCAGATCAACACTTGCCGCGCCCATGAGCATGGCGGGCGTGGTCTTGTCACAACCCGTTGTCAGCACCACGCCATCCAGCGGATAACCGAACAGTACTTCGACCAAGCCGAGATAGGTGAGATTGCGATCCAATGCCGCCGTCGGCCGCTTGGTGGTCTCTTGTATCGGGTGGACCGGAAACTCGATCGGTATGCCACCTGCGTCGCGGATGCCCTCCTTCACGCGAACCGCAAGATCAAGATGATGCCGATTGCACGGCGAGAGATCG
>SYFN01000110.1 GCA_005800405.1 Burkholderiales bacterium | reverse complement strand
TACGGTTACTGATGCAGAGCTTAAAATGATCGAAGATCGATTGAATCACCGCCCCAGAAAACGATTGGGATTTAAAACCCCGCATCAGGTGTTTCATGAATCTCTAAACCGTGTTGCACTTCGTACTTGAAACCACGAATTGGAAATCCTGATCTACGGCGCTGTTACCAGCGCCATTTACGCGATGCTCGCAGTAGGCTTCACGCTGATCTTTGGCGTGGCCCGCGTACTGAATCTGGCGCACGGTTCTTTCTATGCACTGGGTGCCTATGGCGCTTATGTGCTGACCTCGATTGCAGGTCTGCCCCTGTGGCTGGCAGCGATACTGGCGGTCACCGGTGTTTCCCTTTTCGGCGTACTGGTGGAAAAAATCCTGATCAGGCCACTGCGCTATTCGCAACTCGGTGTGCTGATGATCACACTCGCCATTGCGCTGGTGGTCGAGCAGAGTTTGTTTCTGACCTTTGGTTCCGAGTACCGCAATGTGCCAGCCTTTGTTGATACCAAGATCAACATGGGTGGCGTGGATGTGGCCGGCCAGCGCTTGCTCACGCTGGTGGTGGCCGGGGTGTCGATTGCCGCGCTATACCTGTTCATACAACGCACTCGCCTGGGCAGCGCGATTCTGGCGATCTCTCAGGATGCGGACGCGGCCAAATATATGGGGATACCCAGCGATCGTATCTTCTCGCTGGTGATGGCGATTTCGGCGGCGCTGGCAGCACTGGCCGGCATACTCGCCGGTCCGTTTCTCTCGGTTCAGCCATCGATGCATCTGCTGCCCATCGTCAAAGCGTTTGCAATCGTGGTGGTGGGTGGACTCGGTTCCATCCCCGGCAGCATTCTGGCCGCCTTCATGCTCGGCTATGCGGAAACCATCGTGGCCTATGAGATCTCCACCAGCTGGACTGAGATCGTTTCGGTATTGGCGACGCTGCTGATGCTGGTCTTTCGGCCAGCGGGTATTTTCGGTAAAAGGACGGCGTTTTAAATGGCAGCGCTTGGATCTCTTGACAAACTGAGTTCGACAGCGGGCTTGGTTGCGCTTGGCGTTCTTGCTGTTTTGCCCGTACTCGTAGGTGGCAGTTATCTGGTGGGGGTGCTGACGGTTGCCGCGATATACGGCATCTGGGCAGTGAGCTGGGACTTCATGTCGGGGCTGACGGGGCGCGAAAACTTTGGTCATTCGCTTTTCATCGGTGTCGGTTCGTATGCCGCGGGTTTTCTGAATGTACAGATGGGTCTGGGTCCGTGGTGGAGTCTGCCGGCCAGCATGATACTGGCCATGGGATTTGGTCTCTTGCTGGGTTTTCCGACATTGCGACTCAAGGGGCCGTATTTTGCGCTGGCGATGCTGTCGGCGGCTGTGATCATGCAGCGTTTGATGCTGATTTTCTGGGAGCACACGGGTGGGGAAGAGGGCATACAGGACATCACACCGTTGATCAAGAATCACTTGCACTATTACTGGTTTGTTCTGGTTGTGCTGGGACTCACCACCTGGCTGCTCGCCTGGCTGGCGCGTTCGCGTTGGGGGCTGATACTGCGTGCTATCAAAGGTGACGAAGCCACTTGCATGGCTGCTGGCTTGCCCATCACGACGTATAAAATTATCTCGCTCACCATCAGTGCGGCCTTTGCGGGACTCGGTGGCGCGCTCTACGCGCACTATCAATTGCAGGTGAGCCCGCAGTTGTTTGCCGTGGTCACGTCAATCACGATTATTACGATGGTATACGTCGGTGGTATCGGCACAATTTTCGGACCCGTCGGTGGAGCGCTGTTACTGACGCTGATGACTGAGGGCCTGCGAAACTTCGGTGAATGGCGCTTGATGATCTACAGCGTGCTGCTGATTCTTATTTTGTTCTTCTTGCCTAACGGTGTGGTCGCGCCTGTCTGGAAAAAAATGCGCGCAATGCTGTCTTCACCCGCGCAGAGCACGGGTGCACAGCGGCCAACGGATAAAGCCACAGGGGAGGCGTGAGATGTCGGACTACCTCCTTGATGTCAAACAACTGAATAAGCGTTTTGGCGGCCTTCATGCCGTGCGTGATGTCAATCTGCAGGTTCGGCGGGGCGAGATCGTCGGCATTCTCGGCCCTAATGGTGCTGGCAAGACGACGGTCTTCAATCTGCTCACCGGATTTATTCCCTCCGATGAAGGCACAATCAACTTTCAGGGGCGATCAATACGGGGTCTGAGACCGCATCGCATCGTCAATCTGGGTGTGGCGCGTACCTTCCAGTTATGCCGTCCTTTTGTCGGTATGAGCGTCATCGAGAACGTGCTGGTCGGTAGCCTGGGCCCTCGCGTGCGTGATGACGATCTTGCTGCGCGAGCAATGCACTTGCTATCGGAAGTCGGGCTGGCAGAAAAAGCAGATACACCGTCCGAGTTACTGTCGTATGGTGACTTGCGTCGCCTGGAAATCGCACGCGCGCTCGCAACCGATCCTGAGCTGCTCTTGCTTGACGAGCCTTTTGCCGGACTGGGCAGTGCCGAGATTGAATCCATCTCGACACTTATACGCAAGCTGCATGCAGAGAAAAATCTTACGATCCTGCTCATCGAGCACAAGCTACGCGAATTCATGCAGCTGGTCTCGCGCGTGGTGGCGCTGGATTTTGGGGAGGTGATTGCCGAAGGTGTTCCGGCCGACATTGTTAGCCATCCGCGTGTGATTGAAGCCTATATAGGCAAGCAAACACCGGAGGCGCTCGCATGATGCTCGAGATCAGTGGTCTCAGTGCTGGCTATGGCAAGGCTATTGCGCTGGAAAACCTCAACCTGCAGATCAAGGCGGGTGAACTGGTGACGGTGCTAGGACCCAATGGTGCAGGCAAGTCGACTTTGCTCAAAGTGATTTCACGGGCCCTATCGTCGCAGGGACAGCTGCGCTTTGAGGGGCACTCCCTGCACGATTATTCGACAGAGCAGGTGGTTGGTTTGGGTATTTGTCATTGCCCCGAGGGTCGTCGCCTTTTTCCCGAGCTGACGGTTGCCAAAAATTTGCAACTGGGCGCTTATCTCCGACGCGACAAGGCGGCTGTTGCAGCGGATATGGCGCGAGTGCTCGCGCTGTTTCCGATTTTGGCCGAGCGTGAGCACCAGATTGTCAGCACGCTGTCCGGTGGGCAGCAGCAAATGGTCGCAATCGGACGTGCTTTGATGGGTGGACCCAAATTACTGCTGCTTGATGAGCCTTCGGTCGGTATCGCGCACCGCCTCAAGCTGGAAATTTTTTCTGCGATACGCCATATTTGCGACAGTGGTGTCGCTATCCTGATGGCCGAGCAAGATGCGCAATCGGCGTTGCATATTGCCGACCGTGCGTATGTGCTCGAGCATGGTCATGTCGCGCAGGAGGGCGAATCGAAGGCGCTGGCCAGCGATGATCGCATTCGTAAAATTTATCTTGGTATGTGTTGAATGCCGCGACTGATTTTCCATCGCCACCCTCACAACAGAAACGGACAAGCCCAATGATGCATGAACTTTGCGGCTTTACTGCCAGCCAGCTGCTTGCGATGTACCGTAGCGGGCAAGTGTCGCCAGTCGATGTGACACGCGCCGTTCTGCAGCGAATTGATCAGGTCAACGGCAAATTGAACGCCTTTTGCCTAGTGGATGCCGCGCAGGCAATGGAGCGCGCGAAAGTGAGCGAACAGCGTTGGCAGGCACATCGACAGCAGGGTGCTGCAATCGGCGCGCTGGATGGCATACCTGTCTCCATCAAGGATTTGATACTCACTCGCGGCTGGCCCACGCTCCGTGGAAGTCGTACGGTCGATCCTTCTCAGCCTTGGGAGGTTGATGCCCCAGTGACTGCGCGTCTGCGTGAATCTGGTGCTGTGCTGTTGGGTAAAACCACCACGCCCGAGCTGGGCTGCAAGGGCGAGACCAATTCACCCCTGCACGGCATTACCCGCAACCCCTGGAATCTCTCGCGCACGCCGGGCGGATCCTCGGGAGGCGCTGCTGCGGCCGTGGCCGCCGGTATGGGCCCGTTGGCTGTGGGCACTGATGGTGCAGGCAGTGTGCGTATCCCTGCCGCGTTTTGCGGTAACGTCGGCATCAAGCCGAGCTTTGGTCGCGTGCCGGCCTATCCGCTGTCACCTTTCGGTACCGTCGCACATCTCGGGCCGCACACCATGAGTGTGACTGATGCGGCGCTGATGATGAACGTGATGAGTCTGCCGGACGCACGCGACTGGTCCTCGCTGCCTTACCAACCGATCGATTACACCGTGGGCCTCAATGATGGTATCCGCGGTTTGCGTATCGCCTATTCGCCGACACTGGGTTATGCGAAGGTTGATCCGGATGTCGTACATCGCGTTGACGAAGCGGTGCGCGATCTTGAAGCGCTGGGCGCACGTGTGGTGCGATGTGATCCGGGCTTTGCGGATCCGCTCGATATCATGACCGGTATCTGGTTTGCTGTCGCCCATCAGGTCTGGTCGGCGATGACACCTGCACAGCAGGCGGTCACAGATCCGGATTTTCACGCGGAAGCCGAGATCGGCGCACATTTCAGCTTTGGCGGTGTGCATAAGCTCAATTTGCGTCGTGCCGAACTTGGCTCGCAGATGCGTCAATTCATGCAGCAGTATGATTTGCTGGTGACGCCCACGCTGGCGATACCCGCCTTTGAAGCGCGTGCTGCGGGTCACAGCAAGGTCACGGCAGAGCAGCTACTCGGCTGGACACCTTTCAGCTATCCCTTTAATCTCACTCAGCAACCTGCAATCACCATTCCCTGTGGATTGACACCCGCGGGTTTGCCGGTTGGCCTGCAATTGGTCGGGCCCATGTTCGGCGATGCGTTGGTGTTGCGCGCAGCCCGCGCTTATGAATCCCTGCATCCTGTTCCCAGACCACCCGAGTCTGTTTTGTCGGAGGCGATCGCGAATGCCTAATCAACGTAATGCGCAGAACCATGCGCAGGACTTTGCATCAGACAGTGTCAAAGAGCTGCGCGAGGACCTCGCGCTGGCCTTGCGAGCGGCGGCGTATCATGGTCTTGCCGAAGGCGTCTGCAATCATTTCAGTGTCGACTTGCCTGATGGATCGCGGCGCTTTCTTCTCAATCCGCGTGGATTGTTGTGGCAAGAGATCGGTGCCGACGATATCGTGATGATTGATGAGCAGGGTAACAAGCACGCTGGACGTCACGAGGTGGAGCCAACTGCCATGTACATACACGCCGCGATTCATCGCATCGCCGGCAAGGCTTGTGTGATGCATACGCACATGCCACATGCCACGGCACTCACACTCACCAGCGCTCGCGCACTGGATACCACCCTATCGCAAAACGCGATGCGTTTTCATGGCCGCATCGCGATTGATGCCCATTACAACGGTCTCGCGCTCGACCATACCGAGGGTGAACGCATCGCCCGTGCAATGAACAACGCCGATATTGCGTTTCTCGGTAATCACGGCGTCGTGGTCTGCGGCGATAGTGTCGCTTACGCCTATGATGACCTGTACTACGTCGAACGCGCCTGCATGGTAGAAGTCCTCGCGCTGCGCACCGGCTTGCCATTACAACCCGTACCGGAGGCGATGGCTGCGCAAGTCGAATTGCAAACGCGGGGAGAGCGATTGCAGGCAGATCTGTTTTTCGAGTCATTGCGGCGTACACTGTAGGCCCCGTTACCGCTCCTCCTCAGATGAAATTGCGACTATGGCAGCGTTGCGCTGTTGTGCTGCTGGTATTGGCCCTGTCTGCCTGTGGTTTGGTGCGTACGGGTTATGACAATCTCGGCACCATCGCTTATTGGTGGATGGACCGTTATCTGGATTTCAGTGAATCGCAGAAGCGCGAAGTCAAAGCAGATCTGAAGGCTTGGCATGCCTGGCATCGAAGCACCCAATTGCCAGCGAATGCAGATTTGCTGGGTGAGTTGCGCCAGATGGCGAAAAGCGATGTCAGTGAGGTAGCTGCCTGCGATGCCATCACGAAAGCCAGGCACCAGTTCGAGACGTTGTTGTTGCAGACTGCGCCCCAGGCCGCTGCGCTTGCGTTGTCGCTCGAGCCTGCCAATCTCAAGCGCCTGCGAAAAAAATTTGCTGAAGAAGACAAACAATGGCGTGAGAAATGGCTGGATGTATCCGCCAAACAGCTCGCAGAAGATCGTCTCGACGAGTGGACTGATCGTAGTGAATTTTTCTATGGTCGGTTAAGCGCTGCTCAAAAGCAGGCGATTCGGGATGCGATTGCGCGCTCGGCGCTCGATCCCAAGATCAGCTGGGTGCTGCGTCAGCGACGGCAGGAAGATATTTTTGCCACACTGGAAAAAATACGAAAAACCAAACCAACACCGGAACTGGCAGAAGCAGAAATACGCGCGCTGATGGAGCGTGCTTTCAATCCCGATGATCCCGCTGGCAGCGAGATGCGGCGTCATTTGTTCAATGAAGCCTGCGCGAATTCAGCAGCCATGCACAAACTGGCTACGCCAGCGCAACGTAAACGCGCAGAGGAAAAACTAGCTGGGTTAGAGCAGGATTTCCGCAAGCTTGCAGCGCGCTGACAAAGAAAAGACTGACGGAACGCTGTCGTTGGTGAGCGGACCTCTTGAATCTGACTGAATTTGGTACTCAATTTGGTCCCACGCACGCTCAGGCGCTCGCCAGGCAATCCTTCACCAACATCAGGTCAATTTCCTATATCTATGCTGGATCAATGAGGTGCGATCGAGGGGCTTAGGGCCGAGGATGGGATTTTTGAACAGCTGCAACAGGTAGATACTGAGAAGTACCCGGCTACTGCGGTAAAAGAGCTTATGTCGGTAGGTATCTTTGAATACCGACATGTTTTTAGAGTACATCGCAAGCTAGTCTACCGACGAATCGCTGAAAACATTGATGTGTATGCCATCGCCGGAAACGAGCAGGATTTTCTGTCTATGCTGATGAGGCGGCTACTAAAAAGATAAAGCGCTGCCTGGTTCGTCCTGACCTATCTAGCGCCTTTTCGTTTTTAGACGGCTTTGCTATTTTCAATAACCGATTGCAGCCCCATCACTGCGTGGATCCGATCCACCACTGCGAATACCCGTAATCGGATCAATCACAATGCCGTGTGCATGACCGGCCAGTTCGTTCCACGCACCCCAGCGATGGAGTTGATGCCCACGTGCTGCCAGTGCGCGCAGTGTCTCGTCCGAAAAACGACCTTCGATATGCAGCGTGTCGCGTGCTTCGCCGATACCAAAGCGACCTGATAGCCAGCGTGGCGCTTCCAATGCCTGTTGTATGTCGCAACCAAAATCCATCATCGCTACATAAGCCTGAAGCTGAATCTGAGGTTGACCATCGGCCCCCATGCAACCAACGACGCTCCAGAGCTTGTCATTGCGTTTGCCCATCGATGCAATCAGGGTATGCACTGGTATCTTGCCGGGGGCCAGAGAATTTGGATGCGCAGGATCGAGGGAGAAATACGCACTGCGGTTTTGCAACAGCACGCCGGTGTCACCCGCAACCACGGTGGAGCCAAACGCGCCATACAGACTGTGTATCAGTGATACCGCATTGCCTTCTTCGTCGATGGTCGCGATGTACACCGTGTCACCCGTCAGGCTACCATAGGAAGGTACCTTGTCCCATGGGAGTGCACGCGCAGGATCTATCAGCGCACGGCGTTCGTTTGCATAAGCTTTGGAAGTTAGGTGATCTAGTGGTACATCGGCAAAATCCGGATCGGCCAGATAGCGATCACGATCGTGATACGCGATCTGTTTTGCCTGTACCAGCAGGTGTACATGATCAGGACCGAGGAAGCCTGTCTTGCGAATATCCAGCGGTTCGATAAGGTTCAGCATTTCAAGCACCGTGAATCCCTGCGTCGGTGCGGGTGTCTGATACAAGGTCAGGTCGCGGTAATGTCCTGCCAGCGGTTCGCCCCAGTGTGCTTCTTGTGCGTGCAAGTCGTCTTCAGTAAAAAATCCACCGTGTTGCTGCACATAGCCTGCCAGCGCTTTGGCCACAGCACCTTCGTAGAAACCGGCGCGGCCTTCGCGTGCAATAGCCTCCAGTGTTCGGGCAAGACCTGCGTTGCGTATCAGCGAACCTGCCGCAGGTACACCGTTTAGAAGGAAGATGGCAGCGGCATCCGGTTGTGCGCGCAATTCGGCCTCGGTACGTGCTATCCAGCCCGCCAGGCGACCTGTGACTGGAAAACCATCGCGTGCATAGGCAATCGCTTGCTGCAGATTGCGGGCGAGTGGCAAACGACCCCAGTTTGCATGCGCCTTGCACCAGCTATCAACGGAACCGGGGGTGGTCAGGCTCGCAGGCACAATCCCGCGAAACGGAATATCTGTCAGCCCACGAGCGGTGAAAAAATCAATACTGGCTGACTTCGCCGCACGCCCACCACCATTGAGGTAGTGAACCTTGCCGGTTTTGGCATCATGGATCAGCCAAAAGGCATCACCACCGATGCCGGTCATGTGCGGGTAAATGACAGCCAGTGCAGCACTGGCCGCAATCGCCGCATCGACCGCAGAACCGCCCGCTCTCAGCACATCGACACCTGCCGCCGATGCCAGTGCGTGTGGGCAGGTAACCATGCCCCTTGGGGCCAGCGTCGAAGGACGCCCTGCAGTCATTTCCAATTAGCGCTCTTTTATTTTGTATGTTATTGCGGTGTTATTTGCGCGCAGCTTCCATCAGCACAAACTCGCCTTCTTCCCACCGACCTTCGATTGGCACGCGACCATTGGCGAAAGATTTTTTCCCTTTGCCATGGAAGCGCCAGTCTTTGAATTCACCCACATACTGATCACCGTTCTTGTAGATATAGGTGACCGTCGCGGGCAACTGATCCTCGCGGAACTCGCCAGTGAATTTGCTACCGCTGGCATAAGTATAGACACCTTGCCCATGCCGTTTTCCATCGACAAATTCGCCGGTGTATTCATCGCCGTTGGCATAGCGCAGCGTGCCTTGTCCCTCAATGCGGTTCTTGCTGAAATTCCCGGTGTAGCGATTGCCATTCGAGAACCGCAGCGTGCCCTGACCGTTGAACTCATCATCGCGGAATTCACCGACGAAGCGGTCGCCATTGCGGAAGTAGTAACTCCCCTGGCCGGTGCGCTTGCCGTCACGGAACTCGCCGACGTACTTGTCGCCGTTCAGATAGTAGGTGCTGTGGCAGCCAGCCAGCATAATCAGCAGACCCGCGGCCACAGCAAGTATTCTGGGGAGGGTAGTTGTCATGGTCACTCGGTAACGAATTAAGATTTAAGAAGCATCGACATCTTCCATCAAAACTTGAGCGCACTCTGCAATACAAGCAGACTGCGTTCCAGCGCAAGATCAGCCGAGGGCTGGTGATAATACTCACCACCCGGACGGGCAAATGCGTGATCGGCATCCGGGTAAATCCAGACCTGAACATCATGGTGATGACCGAGGCTGCGGCTTATCTTGTCCTGCGCTACCTCATCGCAGTATTTGTCGAGCTGCGCAATGTGCAGTACCAGTGGGCAGTACAAATGATGCGCTTCGTCGAGCGCATCTTCAATGCCGACACCGTAATAACCGATGGCGACATCGGCATCGGTGCGGCAGGCTGACAGATAGGCGAGCTTGCCACCAAGGCAGAAGCCCATCACACCGACATGCGCACGCACGAATGCCTGTTCGCGCAGGGTGGTGATCGCGGTCTGGATATCGTCCACCCCTGTATCCACATTGAATCTCTGGAAATAGCTAAACGCTTTTTGCCAGTCTTCTGGCGTGTATCCCAGTTCTACGTTCGGCGCCAGTCTCCAGAAGAGGTCCGGTACCAGCACAACATAACCGCGCGCAGCAAATGCATCCGCGATTTCTCGCATCGGCTTGTTCACGCCAAAAATTTCCTGAGCGATTACCAGACCCGGTCCGCGACCGCCCGGTGGCAAAGCAAGATAGCCGCTGAAGCTGCCGCTGCCATCGGCAGTATCCATCATCAGCGTGTTGGATCTTGGTGGGCGTGCCTGTTTTCGCTTCATCGTGAGTTCTCCATGGCTGCAGTGTGACCGTGTAGCTTACGTGAATTGAATGATCAGTTACTGCGACTTTTGTTGAGTGCACGCATACTGAAGTACCTTCTCGAGCGCTGTATCGGCGGCAGGTCGCACCCAGGGGGTGTGACGATTCCACGGCTCGACCGCGCCTTTACCCATCAATCCTGAATAGAAAGCGCCACCCACCGCGCGTATCAGTTGCTGGTTGCAATCGACCTCACAGAGCATGCTGTCGGAAGCATGACCGCGCGCCGTGGCCTCGCGGTAATTGCGGAGGGTATGAATCATCGGCCATTTGCCTCGGGTGCTGATGTCTGGATCCACAAAAAAGGTCTCACCTGCGGCGGTCGAGGCCGGATCGGCTACTGGCAGCATGACCCAGTCGCCTGCAAACGCTGGGGAACTCATTAGCAGTATTGGCAGTGTCAAGCGACGTATCATGGTTTAGTCTCGCATAAAAAATACAGCGCTGCGGCTTCGAGTGTGTCGGCCACGGGGACTTCCCACGGGGTAGGTTTGTATTCCGAGGTCGTGTCGCCTCGTGCCATGGGTTCTTTGTAGTACACCGCGCTACGTTTTCGCAGCGTACCGTCATAACAATTGGATTCGAAGAGCAATCGAGCAGACTGATCCTCGTACTCATCCGGCTTGCCATAATCATGCAGGACCCAGACGCGGGGCCGTGTGCCCCGAACGACGGTGAGCGGATCGATGTAGAGACTGCTTTCGTTTTTTTTGTGGAGAAGGTTCCAGTCAGCTCGAGCGGGTAAAACGCAGAGCAACAGGAAGGGAAAAAGAAATGTTTTCACAGGCAGCAGCGGCAGAGGAATGGTTATCTGCCTGAGTGTACTCCATGCCCTGTGAGGACTTCGACTGATGTCATTTAGCTAAGGCAGCAAACGCACAGATCCGCGGTATCTCGCGAGCCGGTTCATCGGCTCGAGTCAATACAAGGCGATGGCCGTTTACTTCTTGTCGGTGATGATGCCAACACCGACATAGAC
>SYFN01000109.1 GCA_005800405.1 Burkholderiales bacterium | reverse complement strand
GCACCTCAGCCATCCAACCCATTAATCAAAGTTGCACTTCGTCCTTGAATTCACCAATCTTAATAGTTCCGAGTTTGCACCTTTTTACGAGGAGGTAGCGGATGCCGCATTTATGAAGCCCTGGGTGAAAGACTCTTCAGATATACACGATGCTAACGGAAATCCCATGGGAGATAGAACGAAAGCCAAAGAAACCTGCATGAGAGATTTTCGTAATTCGACTTATAAAATAAAAGAGGGCAATAGATCAGAAAAAAATATTTCTTCAATCGAAGAGTTTTTGAATTTTTTTGATTCTCACGAAAATAAAAACATTGGAATGGTTGTGAGTAATATCGCGTCTGAAAATATTGGATTATTTCTTAAAAATTCACTTTTTAGGCGTGAGGATAAAAATGGAAATTGCCAGTCCGTTTTACGGCTGGTTGATGACACGCCGATCGCCCCGCTTGCCAACTTCAAGGCTGTCTACGTTTTAAGCAGGGATTCCAAGCACAACGTGATTCTTGATTACGAATCTCACTGCGATAGCAAAACTGGCAAAGGTCAATTAATGGTAGACACGGCTGTGGAAAATTCTCAGAGAATAGTAATCTCGGATGATGCAAACATAACGATTAAGACAAGGGTGATTATTGAGCCGAGTGGTGAATGGAGCATAGAAAATCCTTATGTCTATGCCGAGTTTTGGAATATCCCAAAAGGCAACTGATGCTTTGACATCCGGAAGTCAGTGGGTTACGGACGTCTGTTCGACCCCGCGACCATCTCAAATCTGAACAATCTGCACTCAATAGCGCCGTTGAAAAACGGCGTTTTTTTTGATTCTTTCAAACGCAGCATTCTGGGCAGTGTCAGATCGGCGGTAAATAAACACACAGTCCAGCCGGCAAAGCGATTTTTGAGCGTACTACCAAAGGCACTGAAAAACGCAATTGCCATCGCATCCGGTTCCTGGGTACTTTCACCGCGCACGTCGATTCGTTCGCCATAGGGCGGGTTGGCAATCAGCAGGCCCGGTGCGTCGGTAGGTGGTTTGACTTCCTGTGCTTCGATCTGTTTGAGCGGAATCTCGAAAGAGACGCCGGCACGTTCCAGATTGTTGCGCGCCATCACGAGCATGTCACCGGAGATGTCGCTACCGAAAATGCTGGGCGTCTCAGGTATCTTGGTAGCGGGAATGGAGTCGCGTATTGCTTGCCACTCAGCGGTTTCAAAGTTATGAAATTTTTCAAAAACAAATGAACGGTTGATACCGGGTGGTATGCCGGCCAGCATTTGTGCGGCTTCGATCAGCAGGGTGCCTGAGCCACACATCGGATCCAGTAGCGGCATGCCCGGCGTCCAGCCAGCAACCCGCAGCAAACCCGCTGCCAGATTTTCGCGCAAGGGCGCGTCCCCGGTTTCCAGGCGCCAGCCACGTTTAAATAAGGGTTCGCCAGAGGTGTCGAGATACAGCGTGACGGTACGCGCATCTAGAAAGCCGGAAATCCGCATATCGGGTGTGCGGGTGTCTACCGAAGGGCGCTCGCCTTCGCGATCACGAAAACGATCGCAGATCGCATCTTTGATTTTCAGGGTGATGAATTCCAGACTTTTCAGCGGTGATTTGATCGCTGTGACGTCCACACGAATCGTGTGACCGACACCAAACCAGTCTTCCCATGGTGCGGCTAGCGCGAGATCGTAGACATCATTCTCGTTGGCATAGCCGGTGTGTCCGATACGCAGCAATACGCGAGAGGCGATGCGTGAATGCAGATTGATACGCATCGCGTCAGATAACTGTCCGGAGCAGTGCACACCGCCGGGGACTTGATTGTGTACTTTCAGCATGCGGCTCTGGGTGGCGATTTCTCCCAGTTCGGCAGCGAGTGCGGCTTCGAGTCCGCGGGGGCAGGGGCAGAAATAGGAGTGATTCACGGGATACCTTTTATCCGTAAAGCCGAGCGTTCCATGCGCGCTCGGCGTGTTGTTTCTTATCAGGCCAACAGTGCACGTTCAACAAAATCCAGTCGGTCCTGACCCCAATAGCCTTCGCCATCCACCCGATACCAGGGGACGCCAAAAATATGCGCGGCGAGTGCATCCTCGGTATGACGCGCATAGTCGGCAGCGACGGCGTCACTCGCAGCGTGCGTCATCAAATCGCTACCTTTGAGTCCGAGGCTATCGGCAATGCTGGCCAAGGTATCGCCATCGGCGATATTTTTTTCTTCTGCCCACACGGCGCGGCCAAGCGCAAAGGCCACTGACAAGCCTGCTTCTGCGCCCGCTTCTTGTTGAATAGCGATGATCAGCTTCGACGCAAGCTCGCCTGACACCGGAAAAAACTTCGGATGCAGGTGGAGCGGTATTTGCAAATAGGTGCTCCAGCGAGTGAGTTCCGCCAGACGATATTCCTGCCGCTGTAGGGGGCGCTGTGCGACAGGTACGCCGCCCGTAGCGCTAAAGACTTTGGCGATATCAGCGGGTTTGAGTTCAATGTTTGCGTGATGTTTTTTGGCGATGGCGACAAAGCGCTGATGGCCGAGGTAGGCCCAGGGGGAGGCGGGTGCCATGAAATATTCGACGGTCTTGCTCATGGGAGTCTCTTTCTTTTAAATTTTTTGATAAAAACGGCTTTGAAAATGGCTTCAGTGGTGAATAAGGTTAATGACCCAGATAAAGGGTTCAGCCAAATGGTTTGACGACGACCAAAATCACGACAGCAAACATGCCCAACACAGGCATTTCATTGAACCAGCGATACCAGATATGGGAGCGCGTGTTTTCACCACATTCAAACTGCCGCAGCAGACGTTTGCAGACATGGTGATAGCCAATCAATACGAACACCAGCGCGACTTTCAGGTGCATCCACACACTGTCTTTGCCAATGCCGTAGTAAAGCCAAAGAATCAGTCCCAGCACGAGCGCAGGTATCATCAATATCGTCATGAAGCGATACAGCTTATGCGCCATCAGCATCAGTCGCTCGGTCGCTGCGGCATCTGTTTCCATTGCCAGATTAACGAAAATGCGCGGCAGGTAAAACAGACCTGCAAACCAAGACGAAATGAAGACGATATGCAGGGCCTTGATCCACAACATGACTTACACCCTCACTTCACCATGACCGAGCACTAGGTATTTCAGTGAAGTGAGGCCTTCCAGGCCCACCGGACCGCGTGCATGGAGTTTGTCGTTGGAGATACCGATCTCTGCGCCCAGCCCGTATTCAAAGCCATCGGCAAAGCGTGTGGAGGCATTCACCATCACCGATGCCGAATCGACTTCACGCAGGAAGCGCATGGCACGGCTGTAATCTTCCGAGATGATCGAATCTGTGTGCTGGGATGAATACGTATTGATGTGATCAATCGCTTCATCAACATTCGCGACGATTTTGACGGATAGAATCGCGTCAAGATATTCGGTATGCCAATCTTCTTCGACCGCCGCTTTCAGATGCGGATAGCCGGCCAGCAGCGTCATGGCTTCGGGATCGCAGCGCAGCTCGACCTGTTTTTTTGCGTAGAGTTTGGCCAGCTCTGGCAGGACCGCGGGTGCCACAGCGCGCGCAATCAGCAGAGTTTCCATGGTGTTGCACGTACCGTAGCGATGGCATTTGGCATTGAAGGCTACGGGCAGGGCTTTGGTGATATCAGCTTTGTCATCAATATAGACGTGGCAAATGCCATCGAGGTGTTTGATCATCGGGACTTTGGATTCTTTCATCAGTCGCTCGATCAGACCTTTGCCTCCGCGCGGCACGATTACATCGACAAATTCCGGCATCGTGATCAATGCGCCTACTGCAGCGCGATCGGTGGTTTCGATGATTTGTACGGCTTCGTCGGGCAAGCCGGCGCCGGCCAAGCCTTC
>SYFN01000108.1 GCA_005800405.1 Burkholderiales bacterium | reverse complement strand
GCCGAAATTGCGCATCGCGCGCTCTTTGGTATCGCGCCCTTTCTGATGACCGATGACCATGCATGACTGCGCATTGAAGCGCGCAAGACCACCGACAATCGATTGGTCATCTGCGTAAGTTCGGTCGCCATGCAGCTCATGAAAATCGGTAAAGATTTCGTTCACATAGTCCATCGTGTACGGACGCTGTGGATGCCGGGCGATTTGCGATACCTGCCATGGCGTCAGTTTACCGTAGAGGTCTTTGGTGAGTTGCTGACTCTTCTGCGAAAGGCGATCGATTTCTTCGCTGATGTCGACCGCAGAGTCTTCCTGAACGAAACGTAGTTCTTCGATTTTGGATTCGAGCTCTGCGATCGGTTGCTCAAAGCTGAGGAAGGTGCTTTTGCTCACATGAACTCCTTGTCATCCTGGCAACTGCATTCGGGGCGCATCTTGCGGCGCAAAGGAGAGTAGCATTCTTGCATCCAATCAATCAGTATCCTACCGGTATCGGGTCCAAACTACGCCACAAATACCATGTGGCCACGGTGCGCCAGGGCTCCCAAGCGGCTGAGACCTCTCGCGCATCACTCCGAGAGACCGGCTCACCGGAAAAATAATTGATGCTTATCCCCCTGAGCAAACCGACATCATCCAGCGGCAGGATATTCGGCCTCAACAGATTGAAGATCAGGAACATCTCGGCAGTCCAGCGGCCGATGCCGCGAATCTGGATCAACTCGGCGATCACGCCTTCGTCTTCCATCGAGGACCAGTCCTTTGCATGCACGGTTCCATCGCGGAAATGCGCAGCAAGATCCAACAGGTACTCCACTTTACGTTTAGACAGACCGCATCCAGCCAGTTTCACCTGCCCCTGCCGTGTCACTTGTGCCGGTGTCATTTTCGTACACACCACCAGCATACGCTCCCAGACGGCCTGCGCAGCTTTCACGGAAATCTGCTGCCCAACGATGGAGCGCGCCAGCGTCACAAATGGATCGCCTCGCCCCACCAGCTGCAAGTCCCCGAAACGTGGAATGAGCTTTTTCATGATGCGGTCCCGCCGCATCAGCTCAGATTTAGCCTTTTCCCAGTAATCGGGCACAAAAAGTGGATCTACCTTGGTCGCCATGAATTTATGCCCTTCGCCATTTAGTGACACCACCGGGTTTATCCTCAAGGACAACTCCCTGCTTGAGCAAGGCGCCACGGATACGATCAGCCTCTGCAAAATTCTTGTCTTTCTTGGCCTGCGCACGCGACGCAATCTGGGCTGCGACCTCGACATCCCCAAGACCGCCCGCCGCCGCGGTGCCCTGGAGGAAAGACTTAGGATCGCGTGCAAGCAAGCCCAGAGCTGCACCCAGCCCTCGGAGCTGCCGGGCCATCGGAGGGGAACGATGGCGATTGACTTCAGTCACCAAATCAAACAACACGGCGATCGCAATTGGCGTATTGAAGTCATCATTCATAGCATCGGCGAACCGTTGCGCATGAGCTTCACTCCAATCCAGGGGTGCGGTGTCAGGCTCCGTTTCTTTGAGCGCGGTATACAGACGAGTGAGCGCGGTACGAGCGTCTTCAAGATGCACATCGGCGTAATTCAGTGGGCTGCGGTAATGCGCACGCAGGATGAAGAAGCGAACGACTTCCGCATTAAATTTTTTGAGGACCTCGCGAATCGTGAAGAAATTGCCCAGCGATTTGGACATTTTTTCGTCATCAACTCGTACAAATCCATTGTGCATCCAGTAATTGACGAAGGTGTTCGCGTGCGCACCCTCGGACTGCGCAATTTCGTTTTCGTGATGAGGAAATTGCAGATCTTGACCGCCGCCGTGGATATCAAATCGTTCGCCCAACAGATCGCATGACATCGCGGAGCATTCAATATGCCATCCCGGACGTCCAGCGCCCCAGCGCGATGGCCATTTGACTTCATCGGGCTCTGTGTCACGCGCTGATTTCCAAAGAACAAAGTCCAACGGATCACGCTTGGCGCTGTCGATATCGACTCGCTCACCCGCGCGCAAGTCATCCAGTGATTTACCGGAGAGCTTACCGTAGCCTTCAAAATCGCGAACGGAAAAGTTCACATCACCATCCGGTGCCTGATAGGCCAAACCGCGAGCTTCAAGCTGGGCGATCAGGTTGAGCATCTGCGGCACATAGGCCGTGGCACGCGGCTCATGGTCTGGCCGCTGCACGCCCAGCGCGTCAGCGTCTTCATTCATGGCCGTGATGAAGTAGTCGGTGAGTGCCGAGATGGATTTCTTGTTTTCGACCGCGCGACGGATGATTTTGTCGTCGATGTCCGTGATGTTGCGAACGTAAGTGACTTCGTACTGTTGCGCACGAAGCCATCGCTGCACCATATCGAACACTACCATCACACGCGCATGACCCAGATGGCAAAAATCGTAGACAGTCATGCCACATACGTACATCCGAACCTTGCCCGGCTCTATCGGGGAAAATACTTCCTTGTCACGCACCAGCGTGTTGTAAATTCTTAGAACACTCATGAATGATCTGGAAGTGGTATGGCTGCTATCTCCGACGGCAGAACACTATACCCCGGTGCAGCCAAGGCAAAGCCTCATAGTGTTGCCAAAAATCTTCGGACCGTCTTTGTTAAAATGCGGCTTGGGGAGAGTTTAACATTGAAGCAATACCCAACCCGCTGCTGCACTATCTGATCTATCTTTTCATACTGAAGGAAAACACATGCTGCTGATCCGTCGTCTTTTGGTGCATTGGCTTTTTATCGGGCTCATGAGCAGCATATCCTGTCTCGCGTTTGCCGATAACTTGCCGCGAGTGTCAATGAAAACCAATATGGGCGAGATGGTTATAGAGCTCAACCCGGAAAAAGCTCCAATTACCGTTAAAAACTTTCTTGAATATACACGCGAGGGTTTTTATAACGGCACTATTTTTCACAGAATTATCTTTGGTTTCATGATCCAGGGTGGCGGATTCGATGAAAAATTCCAGGAAAAGCCCACGCGAGACCCTATCAAAATTGAATCTAAAAATGGTTTGAAAAATAAGAAATACACGATCGCAATGGCACGTACCAGCGACCCGGACTCCGCCACAGCGCAGTTTTTCATCAATGCTGAGGATAATCGCTTTCTTGACTGGCCAGGTCGGGATGGTTGGGGCTATGCCGTATTTGGCAAGGTTATATCGGGCACCGAGGTGGTCGACAAGATACAGCGAGTAAAACCCGGCGCGGAAGGCTCGTCTGGCCCAAGCGTCGTAATCGAATCTGTCACCATCATCGAATAAATTTTTTTATATCCCAAGGAATATCATGAGCGTTTTATTCACTACCAACCATGGCCAAATCATGTTGGAGCTCGATGCCGACAAGGCACCGAAGACCGTAGAAAATTTTTTAAATTATGTGAAATCGGGGCATTACGATGGCACGATTTTTCATCGGGTTATTGACGGCTTCATGATTCAGGGTGGTGGTTTTTTACCTGATATGCGACAAAAGCCTACTGAAGATCCCGTGGAAAACGAGGCGAACAATGGCCTGACCAATGATTGCTATACGATTGCGATGGCTCGCACATCGGACCCACATTCAGCCCGCGCGCAGTTTTTTATTAACGTCAATGACAACGACTTTCTGAATTATCCTGGTTCTGATGGCTGGGGATATTGCGTGTTTGGCAAAGTCACTTCGGGCACCGAGGTGGTCGATATGATCGGTAAGGTCGAAACCGGACGTCGCAGCATGTTCTCCGACGTACCCACCGAAGATGTGGTCATCGAAAAAGCGGAAATCGTGTGAGGCGCAAGCCCTGAACAATGAGTACGCTTCCCCCCCGCAGGTCAGCGAAAGTCCCGCCTGAAACGCTCGCGCTGTTCGTTTCAGATCTTCATCTCAGTCCCGATCTGCCTTTGACAACCGAGATGTTTTTTGGTTTTCTGCGTGATCAAGCGATGATGACCAAGGCGCTGTATTTGTTGGGTGATATTTTCGAATACTGGGCTGGCGATGATGATCTTGACGATTCCTTTCATCGCGATGTGATCCGTGCGCTGCGCAGTGTGAGCGATCATGGCGTTTCCGTCTATTGGATCGCAGGCAATCGGGATTTTCTGGTGGGTGAAGCTTTTGCAAACGCTTGTGGGATGCGTGTGCTCAATGAGCCTCATGTTGCTGAGATCGCAGGAAGACGCATATTGCTGCTGCACGGTGACGCACAATGCACGGATGACACAGACTACATGGCATTTCGCTCACAAGTACGCGACGCGGAGTGGCAACGTGCTTTCCTTGCTCGCTCGCTAGCTGAGCGCAAGGCCATCATCAGCCGCATGCGCGAGGGAAGTCGTCAAGCACAACGCAATAAGCCCATAGCCATCATGGACGTCAATGCACGAGAGATCGAGTACCTGTTTGATGCGTACGCGGTGACGATGATGATTCACGGGCACACGCACCGTCCACAGGTGCATGAGCA
This sequence comes from Burkholderiales bacterium, assembly GCA_005800405.1. Taxonomy (GTDB): domain Bacteria; phylum Pseudomonadota; class Gammaproteobacteria; order Burkholderiales; family Burkholderiaceae_D; genus Pernthalerella. The sequence goes on along the minus strand of SYFN01000108.1, from coordinate 3,352 downwards.
CAATGGGCGAGTTCGACATGTACTGCCCGACTGGGATTGTGATGCTGATGTGGTGCGCGGCGGGTGGATTGCGCTAGAGGGTGGCGGTGAGTTTTTGCGGGTGAATGTGGCCGGGCGTGACTGAGCACATAGCCAAATTCCTCCTGAGTTGCAAATGTGAGCCGTGTAGAAATCTTGTACCCTTGGGTAAAGCAAAGTCGGTGGATCGCGACCTGCGCCGGAATAACGGTCGTGATTGAGGCGACTGTCAAATAGTCCACCGTCCTCACCTGCATATGATGACTCTTGCGTGGGCGGATCGCACGCGATCCAAATACCCAACAACATCTACGCGTTACCGTGCGAAACACCTACCTATCGACAACCTCACTCCACCAGCTTGCTCAGTTGATCGCGATTGAATTTATCCAGCTCTGGCACCGTCTCGCATTGAATTCCTGCCGCCTGCAGTGCTTCAATAATCTTCACGAGCTGCAGTTCTTGCGACGCTGCATTGTCGATCAGACCATGCATCGCTTTCGACAAGGGATCATCACCATTGGGTGTCAATCCATATGCGGCAAACATGCGAGCTGCTGCATCTTCACGCGCACCAAGAACCTCTTTTTCAATGATGCGTGCGGGATTGCCGACAGCAGTTGCACCGGGCGGCACTTCCTTGACTACGACGGCGTTTGAGCCCACCTTGGCACCCTCACCTACCGTGAACGCGCCGAGTACTTTGGCCCCTGCTCCGATGATGGCGCCGCGGCCGAGCGTGGGATGCCGCTTCGCACCCTTGGAGAGCGAGGTACCACCCAGGGTGACACCCTGATAGATCGTGCAATCGTCGCCAATTTCTGCAGTTTCACCAATCACCACGCCAAAGCCATGGTCGATGAATACCCGCCGACCAATCGTCGCACCGGGGTGAATCTCAATGCCCGTCAGACCGCGCGCAATATGAGAAATGAATCGTCCCAACCATTTGAACCCTGCACGCCAGCAGGCATTGGCACAGCGATGCATCACGACTGCATGCAGACCAGGGTAGCAGGTCAAGACCTCCCAGCGGCTGCGAGCTGCCGGGTCACGTTCGATGATGCTACTGATATCTTCCTGAATTTGGCTGAACATGGGACGCTGAGCGGATAGGCTGAAATTGAATTTTATTGGATTTATTTTGTGGTGAGCATACGCTGCCTGCGGGCCTCATAAAGGCAAATACCAGATGCGACGGACACATTCAGACTTTCCACGGAGCCCTGCATAGGCAGTGACGCTAGTCGATCGATATTCTCGCGCGTCAGGCGACGCAAACCCTCGCCCTCCGAACCCATGACGAAGGCGGTACCGCCCGTGTAATCAATGGCGTACACCGTCTGCTCTGCGTCTTCGGTGGTGCCGGTGAGCCAGATATCGTGCTCTTGTAATTCCCGCATTGCGCGCGCCAGATTCGTGACCGTAATGTACGGCATGGTATCCGCAGCGCCACTCGCGACCTTGGAAGCCGTGGCATTCAGACCAACGGCCCGGTCTTTGGGCGCGATCACCGCGTGCGCACCCGCGCCATCTGCCACCCGCAGGCAGGCACCCAGGTTATGTGGATCCGTCACGCCATCGAGCAGCAACAGCAGCGGTGGCCCCTGAATGGCATCCAGCAATTCGCTGAGATTGCGCGCCAGTGATAATTCACCCGCGCGGGCAACCACGCCCTGATGTCGCCGCGTGCCCACCATGGCATCAAGCCGCTGATCATCCGCCTGAATGATTCTCAGATTCGCGGCCTTGGCGGCCCGTAACAGATCACCCATGCGGCGATCATGACGCGAGGCGTCAACGTAGACTTCTTCTATCGTCGATGCGTCGTGGCGTATGCGGGCTGTGACTGCGTGAAAGCCAAAAATCAGGCGGGTTTTCATGATCGGTGCTTATTGACGGTACTTTATTTACGTTTCTTTTTGCCGTTACGAGCCGGGGATTTTTTGGCTGCACCTGCATTTTTCTTTTCTGGTTTCGTCGATGGTGGACGCTTGGCTGATGTTTTTTTGCTCGCGGACTTGGGTGCGTGGGCGTTGTCCGCGCGGCGCGATTCATTTTTCAGCTGTGTTCGAATGCCTAGCTGGCTCACCAGGCGCAAATCGATACGACGCGCATCAAGGTCTACCCGGCTGACCTGCACCGTGACACGATCAGTGAGCTGATAGCGTATGCCGGTACGTTCACCGCGCAATTCATGTCGCGCGTCGTCGTACTGGAAATAATCTGCACCCAGATCACTAACGTGCACCATCCCCTCAATGAAGAGGGCATCGAGCTGCACAAAAATACCAAACGAGGCAACGCCGGAGATGGTGCCAGTAAATTCTTCACCGAGCTTGTCGCGCACAAAGTAGCATTTGAGCCAGGCTTCGACATCGCGGGAGGCTTCATCCGCGCGTCGCTCATTGGCCGAGCAGTGTATGCCCAGCGATTCCCAAATAGCGAGATCGCCCTCGGCGCGCTTCTTGCCTGCTGCCCTGTCTTTAGCCTGTAATTTTCTGGCTGCAGGTGAAAGATTGGTGTTCAAACTCTCCGTGAAAATACCCTTGGGATGGTACTGCTTGCTCTGCAAAATCGCCTTGATGACTCGATGCGTGAGCAGATCGGGATAGCGCCGTATCGGACTCGTGAAATGCGCATAAGCGACATAGGAGAGACCAAAGTGACCGATGTTGTCCGGGCTATAAACGGCTTGTTGCATTGAACGCAGCAGCATGGTCTGCAAGAGCAGTGCATCAGGGCGTCCCTTGATTTTTTCCATCAGCGCTGCGTAATCCGATGCGGTCGGTGAGGTACCCCCGGCCAGACTGAGGCTGAGCTGCTTGAGGAATGTCCTGAGTTGATTGAGTTTTTCCTTGGTGGGCCCTGCATGGATACGGTACATGCCGTGATGCTTGTGGCGTTCCATGAAATCAGCGGCGCAAACGTTCGCAGCCAGCATGCACTCTTCAATCAAGCGGTGTGCATCGTTTCGAGTACGCGGCAGAATCTGCTCAATCTTGCCGGCGGCGTTACAGAGAATATAGGTTTCAGTAGTGTCGAAATCCATGGCGCCGCGCTGGCGACGCGATTGAAGTAAGGCCTGGAACAGTTCATACAGATTCTGCAAGTGCGGCAATAGACCGAGGCGCCGTGTGGCCTCGGGACCGCGCGTATTACCCAGAATGGCAGCGACTTCGGCGTAAGTCAGTCGCGCGGCTGAGTGAATCACGGCCGGATAAAACTGGTAGGCGTGGATGTCACCCTTGGCAGTGATGACGGCATCGCACACCATCGTCAGACGATCGACGGCGGAATTCAACGAGCAAAGACCATTGGACAGCTTCTCCGG
>SYFN01000107.1 GCA_005800405.1 Burkholderiales bacterium | reverse complement strand
TGTCGATCTCGTCGATCAGCAGCACGACGGGCTGATCCGAGGTGAAGGCTTGCCAGAGCACGCCGCGCACGATGTAGTTCCGAATATCCCGCACGCGCTCGTCGCCGAGCTGGGAATCGCGCAAACGTGAGACCGCGTCATACTCATAGAGGCCTTGCTGGGCCTTGGTCGTGGATTTGATGTGCCATTGCAAAAGTGGCATCTTTAGCGCAGCCGCCACCTCTTCGGCCAGCATGGTCTTGCCAGTGCCGGGCTCACCCTTGATCAGCAGGGGACGTTGCAAGGTCAGAGCGGCATTGACCGCGAGTTTCAGGTCGCTGGTGGCGACGTATTGCTCCGATCCTTCAAAGCGCAGAGGTTTATTCATTGTACTGATCAGTCATGGAAAATAAGCTTGAGTATAAACGACGGACAGTCCGATGGCGGCGCACATAGGTTGGTTACCGTAGGTCAATATTAGACTCGCCTGCCATGAATCGGTTAATATTGCACTCGTTTTTTGTGACGGACAGGCAATATTTCACGCACCAGTGGAGCCTGTTTCCACCTGCATCAGTCCCGTTTTTGAACAACCCACCCAGCTATCATGAAAAAACTTTTTGTTCTTACTGCGCTGGCCTCGCTCGCTCAGCTGTCGGTCGCTGCCGATGTCAAAGGTGATGTAAATGCGGCCAAAAACAAGGTCGCCATGTGCGTTGGCTGCCACGGCATCCCGGGCTATAAAGCCTCCTTCCCTGAAGTGTATCGCGTACCGATGCTGGGTGGTCAGTCCGAGAAATACATTGCTGCTGCACTGAATGCCTATAAAAAAGGTGAGCGCAAGCACCCGACGATGGTGGGTATTGCCACCGGTCTGTCCGATCAGGACATTGCCGATGTCTCTGCCTATTACGCCCAGCAGAAATAAACGGAGCCCTTCATGAAAAAGCTATTTGTATTCCTTGCTCTGGCGCTGTCGATGAACGCGTTTGCGGGCAATGTCGAAGCGGGCAAGGCCGCTGCGCAGAAATATAACTGCGCTTCCTGCCATGGCGCAGATTTCAACAGTCCTATCGATCCCAGCTACCCAAAGCTCGCAGGCCAGCACGCTGATTACCTTGAGCACGTACTGGTTGCCTACCAGCGGGGCGGCAATGGCGCGAATGGTCGCGGCAATGCGATCATGGGCGGTATGGCCAAGCCGCTGTCGAAAAAAGAGATCAACGATATCGCAGCCTACCTCGCCAGCCTGCCGGGCTCGCTGGTGGTTCGTAAGTGAGCCCTCCACAGGTTGCACAGAGAGCCGCGCACCGCGCGGCTTTTTTATTGGCCGGCGCGTTGACGTATGCAGTGAATATAGGCCTCGCCATCAGGCGGTGTGCCGTTGCGCTGCGCCTTCCACAGCATTTCAACCAGACATTCCATGATCAGATGATGGGCGTCATGCACTGAACCCAGCTGCTTGATCAGTGCTTCGCACGCACCGCGCATACTTGGTGGTTGATCAATCGAGATCTGCTCGTGTATGGACAGGTGCATGGATAAATGCAGAAAGGGATTGCTGCGTCCCTGATCAACGCTGTAGTCCCTCTCCAGAGCGCGCTCGGTATCAGCGAGATCGTTTGCATACTCGGGATGCTGACGTATCCAGTCGCAGGCAATCGCTTCCAGCGGCGTCAGGACATCGCCACTGGTGGATTTTTTCCAGGTGTTGCAGAAGAACTGACGGACTTCTTCTTTGCTGGGATTGAACATGCTTTGTTTATTTTATCGAGGAAAGCACGAGGAGATTCAGACCGCTTTCTCCGGTCGGCGCGTTTTTGATTTGAACTCGCACAAATCTGCAATCAGGCAATTCCAGCACTGAGGACTACGCGCAGTACAAGTATAGCGACCATGCAGTATCAGCCAGTGATGCGCATCCATCAGGTACTCGGGCGGCACAAACTTCATCAGTTTTTGCTCGACAATGTCGACATTCTTACCGGGTGCAATGCCAGTACGATTGGAGACGCGGAAGATATGCGTATCGACGGCCATCGCTGGCATGCCGAATGCGGTATTGAGCACGACATTGGCCGTCTTGCGACCCACGCCTGGCAAGGCTTGCAGAGCCTCACGATCGCGAGGTACTTCGCCGTCATGCTGATCGAGCAGAATGCGGCACGTTCCGATCACATTGTTAGCTTTGTTGCGATACAAGCCTATGGTTTGCACATACGGTATCAAACCTTCGACGCCCAGCGCATAAATAGCCGACGGTGTATTTGCCACCGGATACAGCTGTCGCGTCGCCTTGTTGACTGAAACGTCCGTGGCTTGTGCCGACAGAATGACAGCGATCAGTAATTCGAAAGGCGTGGTGTATTCCAGCTCGGTCGTGGGATGCGGATTCGCTGCCTTGAGTCGAGCAAAAATCTCGTGGAGTTTTTCAGGATTCATGACTTATCCCTGGACGATACGTCCTTTTGCTGGCGGGCTCTGTCCAGTGCTGCTTCAATGATGGCACGCTTACGCTCTTTTTCAGCGAGCGCTTCGGGATCTTGTGCGGATTCATTGTTGACTTCACGTAATTTGGCCGCTGCTTTTGCCGCGAGTCGTGCATCGTTTTCGGCTTTTTCACGGATCAGCCGTTCATTGCGAACGTGGAAGCGTTTACGCGCTGCGTCTGCGGCCTGAGGTGACCACGCATCCCATCCGGTTTTGCCCGGCGTTACCGAGATCATTGCAATGCAATCGACCGGACAGGGAGCGACACAAAGATCGCAGCCGGTGCAGAGCTCAGGTATCACCGTGTGCATTTGTTTGGCGGCGCCAATGATTGCATCGACGGGACAAGCCTGTAGGCACAGCGTGCACCCTATGCACGCACTTTCATCGATCACGGCAACCGGGCGTTCTCGCTCAGTGCCATGGACGGGGTTGAGGGGTATCACAGGTTTGCCCAGTGCTGCAGCCAGCCGCGCAATGCCTTGCGCGCCACCAGGCGGGCACTGGTTGTAACTTGCTTCGCCGTTGGCTATGGCCTCGGCATAGGGACGGCAGGCGGGATAGCCGCATTTCGTACACTGCGTCTGCGGCAGCAGGTCTTCAAGACGATCGGCGAGGGTGGGTGAGCGATCTGACATAGATCGACATTATCCGGTATTTGCGATTCAGGGAGAGGCTGAATAAATCCACACCCTATGGCGAGCCGGCGTCGCTGTGCGACGCGGGGGACAGCAAAATCAGGGGCTTATCGCATTTCATTAAGCTGAAAAAGTGTCTGGTTTTATTTCATCAGCGCCTTGTCAGATCACGACCATAAAAAAGCCGCCCGAAGGCGGCTGATGCAAGACACGGCCAGGTCAGGCATGCGCGCGGATGAATTCGGCTATGCGGGGCGCAATCATTTCGCGCCAGCGACGGCCGGAGAAAATCCCATAGTGGCCGCACTTTGGCGCTTCGAAATGCTGTTTCATATTCGCAGGAATACCGGAGCACAGGTCTTGCGCGGCTTGGGTCTGGCCCGAGCCAGAAATATCATCAAGTTCGCCCTCGATGGTGAACAAGGCCACGGACGTGATGTCCTGCGGTCTGACCAACTTACCCTCTACCTCCCAGGTACCCAGGGGCAGCGCGTGATCCTGAAACACGGTTTTGATCGTTTCAAGGTAATACTCGGCGGGCATGTCGAGCACGGCGTTGTATTCATTGTAGAACTTGCGGTGTTCTTCTGCCGATTCATTGTCACCTTCGCGCAGATGCAGGTAGAACTCCCAATGACTTTGGGCATGACGACGTGGATTCATTGCGACGAAGCCGGCGTGCTGCAAGAAACCTGGATAAACGCGGCGGCCGTAGCCGGGGTAATTCGGTGGCACGCTGTAGATCACATTGTTTTCAAACCAGGCGTAGGGTTTGTTCATCGCCAGATCATTGACTTCGGTTGGCGATTTGCGTGAATCGATAGGACCACCCATCATCACCATGGTTTTGGGAAGTACGGTTTCGCCCGCACTGGCCATCAGCGAGATGGCCGCCAGTACCGGTACCGTAGGCTGACAGACCGAGACCACGTTCAGGTTCGGCCCGAGGAAACGTATGAATTCCTGCACGTAGTAGATGTAGTCATGCAGGTGGAACGCACCTTTTTTCATGGGGACCATGCGCGCATCGATCCAGTCGGTGATGTGCACATCGTGCTCAGGCAGCAGGGTACGGACGGTATCCCGCAACAGGGTCGAGTGGTGCCCGGAGAGCGGTGCCACCAGCAATATCTTGGGTTGAATCAGCTGTTCGGGCGCAAGGAAATGGGCATCCTTGCGGAAATGCAGCAACTTGCAGAACGGCTTTTCGACGACCGTATCATCAATGATGGCAGTACGGGTGCCGGCTATTTCGGTGTGTGTGATGCCAAAGGCGGGCTTTTCATAATCCTTACCCAGCCGAAACATCAGTTCGTAGCCTGCAGCGACGCGCTGAGAAAACGGCGTGTGCGCAAAAGGCGAGACGGGGTTCGTAAACAGCTTAGACGACGCCTCAGCCCACTGAATAAGCGGGTTAAGCAAGGTGCGATTCATTTCGTGAAGTTGATAGAGCACGACGACCCCTCATTCAAGACGCTCAAATTGTGTCCCCAATCCCATATTTCTGCAATGCAGCAAATACAACAAGCAGAAATTTGAGGGGATCGAAAAGCGTTGATCGCCCACCTTTCTAAAATAGCTGAAAAACCTTGAAAACACACACCGCAGCGGCATCAACCCAACTATTTTGTTCAATGTAACACATCTTTTTCAGGGCATTTTTACCAGTTTGCCACTCATGAGATTGCCTTTCAGGCAACTCCTGTTCGTGCCAAGACGGATGTGCCCGAAAAAACCGCATATTCGCCTGATCAGTTGGACCGTTAATTGTTCGGATTGCGCCCCTGGAGAGCGCTGGTCACAGAGGATTTACTCGGCTGTCTGGCTCTGGAGGATCTTGCAACATGAAAAATTGGCAAGGTCTGCGTGATAAAATTCGACCCCATGACGTCCCGCCTATGTTCTAGGGAAGCGCTGATTTATTCCCCGAAGGCCTTCCCGTAACGCAGTTGTTCTTTTAGAATTACGTCTACGCCCCCTGCTAGCGAGACTGCTCATGCAAACTAGTTTCTCCGAACTAGAATACGCCGCGAAGAAGAAGA
>SYFN01000106.1 GCA_005800405.1 Burkholderiales bacterium | reverse complement strand
GATCAGCGAGAACAGTGGCAGCTGGCGACCGACCATGCCAGAGAGCTCAAGCATGTCCAGCCCTGTTACGCCCGCCAGCGCAATGATCGGTGTACCCAGCGCCCCGTAGGCCACAGGCGCCGTGTTCGCGATCAAGGACAGGCCTGATGCAGCGAGTGGCGCAAAACCCAGACCGATGAGCATCGCCCCCGTGACAGCGACCGGGGTTCCAAAGCCGCCTGCACCTTCAAAGAAGGCACCAAACGAGAAGGCAATCAGCAGTAGCTGCAATCGACGATCGCCGCTGATGCCGGCAATGCTTTCACGCAGGATTTTGAACTGACCTTTTCGGTCGGTCAGCTGATAGAGAAAAATGACGTTGAGGATGATCCAGCCAATCGGAAACAGGCCGTAGGCAGCACCGTAAAGCGCAGAGGCGACGGCGGTGTTGGCTGGCATCGTAAAGCCCCAGATAGCCACCACGAGCGCCGACACCAAGCCCATGACGGCAGCAATGTGCGCCTTGATGTGAAAAAAGGCCAGCGCCGCCAGCATGACGACCACTGGAATGGCGGCAGCGAATGTCGACAGCCAGACATTGTTGAACGGGTCATAAACCTGTTGCCACATGATGCATCTCCCCGTGAGTATTTGTTATTCGGCAAAACCTCACATCATATTGAACACCGGAAACCTTGTCCACGCGTTTGCCCAGAGGCTGACCCTGAGTTGCCGTCGATCGTGTGAAAAATCTTGGGACTATTTTGAAAATATTTTGAGGTAGATGCTCAACAAGGCCACCTTTTATCTCAAGCTAGCGCGGCAGTTCAACGCACAGCGCGGAAAAATCCGTGATTTGTCGCCATTTTTAACGCTAAATGTGTTTGGTTTGGTCCAATCCAGCGCACATTAATTACCAAAATGACTATCTCTGACTCACCGAGTGCAGACCAAGCCGGTTCATCGCTGGTTGGTTTTCACATCACCAAAAATCGTTGGAAATCCATGCGGCAGGCAGCGGAAGTAGGGTGGAGAACCCGCCACTTTGCCCCCCAGCGCTGCAGCGGCTCGCCATGGCCAGCGCGGATCGCTGATGAAAGCGCGCGCCAGCGCGACGATGTCGGCTTTGCCTTCCCGAATTATGTCCTCCGCCTGCTGCGGCTCCGTGATCAGTCCGACGGTGATCACCGGAATGCTGATCTCTTTGCGAATGGCCTCTGCGAACGGCACCTGATAGCCCGGCCCTAACGTGATTTTTTGATGGGCTGCGACACCGCCCGAGGAGATATCAACGAAGTCTGCGCCATGCGCCTGCAACTGCCGAGAAAACGCAATGCTTTGCTCCGGATCCCAACCGCCCTCAGCCCAGTCAGTTGCCGAGAGTCGCACACCGAACGCCATGTTGTGGCCAGCCGCTTTGCGAACCGCATCGAATATTGCCAAGGGCAGGCGCATACGGTTTTCCAGTGAGCCGCCATATTCATCGCTACGTTGATTGGAGAGCGGCGAGAGAAATTCATGCAGCAAATAGCCGTGAGCGCAGTGAACTTCGATCACATCAAAGCCCAGTTCGCGCGCACGCTGTGTGGCGGAGATGAAGTCGTCAATAACCCGATGGATGTCTGCCGCAGTCATTGCCTTGGGCGGCGTTTCGTCTACCTTGTGCGGCAGCGCCGATGGTGCGATGGTTTGCCAGCCACCCTCTTGCGCGCTCATGAGGGCGCCGCCCTCCCAGGGTCGGTGGCTGGATGCTTTGCGTCCGGCATGACCGAGCTGTATCGCAAGTTTGATGGGTGAAATTGCCCGTACCGCATCCACGACGCGTTTAAGCGATTGGTGGTTTTCATCGTTGTACAAGCCGAGACAACCGGCTGTGATTCGACCCTCAGGACTAACTGAGGTTGCCTCGACAAAGAGTAGACCAGCACCTGAAAGCGCGAGTGATCCGAGATGCGCGATGTGCCAGTCATTGGCATTGCCGTTGTTGCCCGAGTACTGGCACATAGGCGAAATCATGATGCGGTTGGGCAGCGTCTGCGGACCAATACTAATCGGTGAAAATAAACTGGGTGGATTCATGGGGTGTATGCCGCCGTATAGGATGCCGTCAATTTAAACGGGACACGCCAGAAGAACACGGCTCTGCAGGAATAAAGCGTTTTGTTCGTTTGAAGTAGGCCGCAAGTGCGTTGGTTGCATGGGAAAAGCAGCCGACATCTCGCTCAGCTGGATTTCAACTGCAACCGCGCTGGCAAGGCGTGTACCTGTCCCTGTTCCGAGCCAGCCAGCGCGCTTTGCTTCATCATCAGATGATCTTTTTCCTGCTGCTCAGCGACATACGACAGATAGCGCATGCAGGATACGCGTAGAAATGACGACAGGTTGTCCACGCGGCTTTGACGCTCGATGATCTCGTCATAGAGTTTGCTGATGAGCTGATTGGTGGTCATTTGATCTTTGGATGCAATGCGCGCGAGAATGTCCCAGCACAGGTTTTCCAGACGGATGCTGGTAACGACACCACGAATTCGCATCGACCGAGTACGCTGCTCGTAATGGATAGGATCAGCGCTCGTGTAGATATCGCACATGGATTTCCCCAAAAAATAAACGGACGCACCGAGGCATCCGTTAAGAAGTTCAGTCAGTCCGAATTATTTAATACTCTGCAGGTATTCGATGATGGTCTTGCGAACCGACGCGTCATTCTGCTTGTACATCATGTAAGTACCCTGTGCGAGATTCTGCGGATTCGTGAGCCAGGCCTCCAGCAGCTCGGGTGTCCATTTTTGTCCATCCAGCCCTTTGATGAATTCGGCTGAATATCTGTAGCCCTCCATTTTGCCAGCGTCCTTGCCGACGATACCAGCAAGATTGGGACCCATGCCCATAGGGACATCTTTCGCCACAGCGTGACAAGCGGCACACTGCTGTTTGAACAATTTTTCACCGGCAGATTGAGCCTGCGCTGCGCTCGCTGCCGCCCCAAAAATCAGGGCAGCGGCCAGCATGGCCGGTGTGGACCATGCTGCTCTCATCACAGCTCCTTGCGCGACATGGCGTTTGCGATGAATTCGGCCTGACGGATGGCGAGAGCCACAATCGTCAGCGTCGGATTTTCGGCAGCGCCTGTGGTGAACTGACTGCCCTCGGACACAAACAGG
>SYFN01000105.1 GCA_005800405.1 Burkholderiales bacterium | reverse complement strand
TTGGGTAGCAACAACTGGTCTTTGTTTCTGGATGGGGCGACTGATCGTCAGCAATTACAGGTATTCACACGCGATGGTCGCCAGATACTGGGTGCCCCAATCACCGATGACACCGAGCGTCGTGCATTGATGACCACCGCCAATGGATTTACTCCAGGTTCGACCTATTCCACCGACTATCTGAACCAATCCGGCGAAACCGGTTACAAGCAGATGTCCGTGTTTTATGGACTGATGAGCAAACCGATCGAGCAGTACGATCGTGCCACCCGCTTCACACCGGAGCACGATGTGCTCCCATCGACGGTCGAACACAACATTAACACCGGTGACACGATTCCGGCCAATCTGACCGAGATCGAACCTAACCGGCTGACTATCAACGGTCGTCCCTTGTCCGGGTTGTTCCCGAAATCACCCGCACAATCGATTCAGGCCAGCGATATCGCCGCATGGATGAATCGTACTGCCGCGGGAATGACACCTCCGGTGGGTGTCAATGCGCTGACTACGACGCCCGAACTTGCTATCGCTCCTGCATCTGGTTTTTACGTGAATGGTGTGGCGGTCGAACCTTCGACCGGACGCACAATGTCGCAATTGCGTGATCTGATCAATGGCACGCTGGCTAATGAAACGAATGTCATCGCATCGCTCGACAGCACCGGTACCAAGCTCGTGTTACGCAATGCCGAAGGCTATGGGGGTGATGATATCCATATCGGGACCATGAATGAGGATGGTGATCTCGATGTTCAAACCAGCTACAAAGGTAAACTGAATTTTGGTGAAGGTAATACCATTACCATCGGTTATGGCACTGCCGGTCAGGCAGGCGATCTCGATGTACTGGGGCAGCCTATTGGCCAATATCTGACAGCACTTTTTCCTACCGTACATCTCGAAGCGGCTATCGAAGGTGTGCGTATTCCTTCTACCGTCAGCGCCATCACCGCCAACACATTGACGCTCAATGGTGTCGCTCTGGGTGGATTGGATCTTGGTCGTCGCTTGTCAGTACCCGACCTGGTGACATGGCTCAATGATGCAGGTAAATCCCTGGATCCACCGGTGTATGCCAGCGGCTTTAATGACATTCGTGTACCTGCGCTGAATATAGAAAACGGGTTGACAAAGCCGCTGTATCTCAATGGCGTCAAGATGACTGGTACGGGTACAGGCGGTAGTTTTGCCTCGGCTATTGACATGGTCGGCGCTATCAACAGCGCAGATACCGGCAGAGTCGTCGCCAGTCTGGAAACCGAAAATCTGGCCCATGGTCTTGAGATCAATGGTGTTGCTCTGACCGGTTCCGCACCCGATGGCAGCTTCAACAATCGCGCCGACATCTTCAGCAAGATCAATGCAGTCACTGAAACGACCGGCGTAACAGCGACCATGGATGCGGTGACAGGTGAAATCATTCTCAGCAATGACGATGGTGAAGACATCATTATCGGCCCCATGGTCATGCTCGCGACCGCCGAACTCGCGATTGACCCCAAGGAGGGTCTGTACATTAACGACATCAAGATCGATCCGGATCAGGGCCGCTCGCTGTCCGATTTGAGAGATCTGATCAACGGCATATTGGCATCCAAGACCAAAGTCATCGCATCACTTGATGACACCGGTACGCGGCTGCTGCTGCGGAATGCAGCGGGCTTTGAAGGCGACGATATTCGTATCGGGTCGATGAACGCCAACGGCGAGCTAGACGGTCTTAGCACCTACAAAGCCAAGCTCAATGGAGAGAATGCACTCGGTGTGGCCAGCGGCACCTATGCCAAAGTCGTCGCCCAGCTGGACGAGGAGGGCAATCTCATCCTTGGTAATGACAGCGGCACGGACATTCGGATCAGCACACCGACCGGTACCGGCAATGCACTCGGTATCGGGAATGGCATCTACAAAGGCCAGCTTGCTCTGGCTTCCGAAACAGATATCCGGATCGGCTTTACTGATGAGGCCTTGGGCGAAGGACCGGGCGAGCTCGCCAAACTGGGTCTGCGCACGGGTGCTTACATCGACGGCGCGGTGAAAGAAGATCTGCTGGTCTTCGTGTCTGAGGGCTCAGGGACTGTCGCAGGCAGCTATGACGCCAGCATGGCCAATCCTGCTGCGTTAGCAGAAGCGCGTATCACGGCGCTGCGCAGCGAAAAATACGATATTCAGTTCACTACCGCCAACCGCTATCAGATCACTTGGAAAAATCCGGCCAATGGCGTGGTGACTGTGCTCGCGGAACGTGAATACGATCCCATGGCAGGTATCGAATATCGGGGTCTCAAGCTGACGCTCGATGGCGCACCTGTGATGGGTGACCGTTTTGTCATTGATGGCAATCAGGATGGCAATGGTAACAACCAGAACATGCTCGATATCGTTTCCTTCGAGCGCAAGGCCGTTGTGGGTGGCCGTGAAGGTAAAACTATTTCGCAGGCCTATGAAGAAGAAGTAGGGAAGGTAGGTAATTTTTCCAGCCAGGCCACGATTGCACAGAAAGCACTCGAAGTAGTGAATGACCAGGCGATCGAAGCCCGCGACAAAATATCCGGCGTATCGCTCGACAGTGAGGCTGCCGACCTGATCCGTTTTCAGCAAGCCTATCAGGCGGCTGCAAAAACGATTCAGGTTGCGGGAACCTTGTTCGATTCGATCCTGCAGGCAAGCCGCTAACTAGGAGTTCGAAGTCATGCAAATGTCTACCAATTTGAAATTTGATCGCGCCATCGGCCAGATGGGTATCACGCAAGACAGACTGGCCAAAACACAGATGCAACTGTCAACGGCCAAAAAAGTCATCAAGCCCAGCGATGCGCCTGATCAGTCCGCACAGATTACGCGACTGAAATCGGCGATCACGCGCCAGGAGAACTACGTCAGCACCATCAACCAGATCAAAGACAAGATGTCGCAGCAAGAGACGACCGTTGACAATGCCACGACCATTCTGACAAGGCTGAAAGAACTCACCGTCCAGGCTGCGAATGACACTTACGGTGCTGCCGACAGAAAATCGATCGATATCGAAGTACGGCAACTGCGGGATCAGCTGCTGTCACTGGCAAATACTCAGGACATTGAGGGCAATTTCATTTTCTCCGGCACACGCACCGGCAAAGCTGCCTTTGATACCAACGAAAACGGCAAGCTGGTCTACACCGGTGACCAAACCGTCAGCATGGCGGGTATCGCCGACCAGTCATCGGTGGACACCAATCGTGCGGGTACCAAGCCCTTTGACAAGCTGGTGCGCACGGGTGACGATGGCAAACCCATTGCCGTGGGTTTTTTTCAGGTCATTGATGAGCTGTCGGCCGCACTGCAATCGAATGACGGCGTAAAAATCCGCCGCGCGGTGGGTGAAGTGCAAACTTTGCAACAGGGTTTGTCAGACAGTCTGGCCAGTATTGGCTCTGCGGTGAACAAGCTTGATAACCAGATTGATCTCGCCGAAGAAAACATGCTGCGCATGAAAAGCACCCTCTCGCAGGCAGAGGACACTGACTACACCGAGGCCATTACCAAAATGAACAAAGATATGCTCGCGCTGGAAGCGGCGCAGAGCAGCTTTGCAAAGATCGCGCAGTTGAATTTGTTTGATTACATACGTTAATGCGCAAGCACTTGAAATCAAGTACTTGTAAATAAATCCTCAAGATTCATCGGTTCGTGTCGACATCAATCAATCGAATCCGACTCGCCGGAAAAGATCATGGCTACGTCACCCGTCAGTTCAACGACCAGCACCGCTGCTGAAATTCAGCAAGCCAATAAAGCAGCTGCCCAGAGGCTGCTGACCTCGCTCAATGCCGGCTCTGGCGTTGACGTGAGCGCCCTTGCCCAGAATCTTGTGGACGCCGAGCGTATCCCCAAAGAGAACGCGATCAACGCCAAGATCACCAAGAACGAGAGCAAGATCAGTGGTTTGTCCGCAGTGATGTTCATGATGAACGAGCTTAAAACCAACCTCGCCGGCCTGAAAGATCGCAGTAGTTACAACACGCTGGGTATTGCCAATAGCACACCAACCGCGCTCAATGTCACCGCCAACACCGCCGCCTCGGCCGGGACTTACGCATTGAATATCAACTCGCTTGCCCAGCCACAGCGCAGTATGTCAGCCGGCTTTGCCAGCAAAACCAGCCTGATCAACAGCGGTGCGCTATTCAATATGGTGCTCTCGAGCGCAAGAGCAGGGGTGAGTAACGGCACAACAACCAACACCGCCCCGGCGCGGGCGACCATCGAGGCCCCCAGTTTTGGTAGTTCGCCCACAACCTCGGACTTCACGCAATTCAATATCACCGTCGGCGGTACCAGCTACAGTCTGACCCCGGCACCCGCAAGCGCTGATCTGAGCGCGCTCGCCACAAACTTGCAGACGCAGCTGCGTGCGCTTGACAGCATGATGAGCGTATCTGTCGTTGATGGCAATCTGGTGGCGACCTCGTCGGACTACACCAAGCGCATCAGCCAGATGTCGCTGACGCTGGATGGGGCGGCGACCGGGGGATCAGTGGGCACGCCCGATATCTCGCCGGTGGCCACCTATTTGTCGTCCGTCTCGGGTGTAAGCTTTGGAACCAATCCATCCGTCACCGATTTCAAGCATTTTTCCGTCACCGTGGACGGCAAGAGCTTCAACTTGACACCGGCACCCGAAACAGCCGATCTGAATACGTTGGCAGAGAATCTGACCTCGCAACTGCAAGCACTGGATGGCAGCGATGATCTCACTGTGACGGTGAGTGGTTCCAACACGCTGCTCGTACGCGCGGCCACCACGACCCGCAAGGTTTATGACCCAACGCTCTCTACCTCCACCACTATCAAGTTGGATACCGGTGCGGATGCGGGCATGCCTTCGGCGACTGGGAACTCGATTACGGGTATTGCCTTTGGCACAATACCGTCGACGAATAATTTCAAATCTTTCAGCGTTAAGATCGGAGACAGCGTCCGTACCGTCATTCCGGCACCCACCGCACCGACGGTGGCATCGCTGGCTGAAGACCTTCAGAAACGCTTGCGTATTCTGGAAGGCAGTGACGATATTGTGGTGACCGCCAGCGGCGACGATATCGCCATCAGCTCGGTCAGCGGCAAGATCATCACCCAGGCGGTGCTGTCCAAACAGAGCTACACCGACACGCCCGAGGGCGTCGTCGAGGCCATCAATCAAGCTAACCGCGGTGTGACCGCAGAGCTGATTAATGACGGATCGAGCGGTACCCCCTACAAAATCATGATCAAGGGTGAGTCCGGCGCATCGGAGTCGTTTAGTTTGGCCAGCAGCACGGGTGGTGTATTGAGTTTCACGACCTCGGCTGACAACAACGCGACCGACGCCACCATGACCGTCAACGGCGTCAGCTACGCCCGCAAAACGAACACCTTTAGTGACGTGATTACCGGCGTTGCACTGGAGCTGCGTTCAACCACCACCTCGCCAGCCACCATCGTGCTTAACCAGGACACCAGCGCTATCAAAGAAAAGCTGCAAGCCCTGGTGGTGGCCTACAACGATTTCAATAGTATTGTTAGCGAGACCACGGATCCCAAGTCCGAGCTTGAAACCTACGGTAAGACGCTGGTGGGGGATTCAACCGTCAAGATGGTCAGGCAGCAGATGCGTAACCTATTGTTCGGCCAATCCACCACGCCAGGCACCACCATCACCAGTCTTGGTGATCTGGGTTTTAAAACTGATAACAAAGGTGTGTTGTCACTGGACGAAGCCAAGCTCGATATCGTACTCAAGGACAACTACGGCGACGTCATCAAGGCGATGACCGGCAACCAGAACAATCTGAGCGAGCGCTTCACCCAGCCATCGGGCATTGCGGCCGACGCTTATCGGCGCCTGACCAGTCTGGTCGCACCTACCGGTCCGCTGATGACGAAAACTGAAAGTGTGACCACCGAGAATGACAAATACAGTGCCCAGTTGGAGAAAATCAAAGCCAGAATGGAAGTCTTGTTGGCCCGCTACACGAAGCAGTTCGCGCTGATGGAGAGTCTGGTCGGCAGCGTCAATTCTCAGAAGACCAGCCTGAAATCCACCTTTGAGGGCATGATGTCGATGTACACCAACAAGTAAACCCCGGGCAAGGCGTTAGCCTGATTCACAATCGTTATCAATCTGATAGCGGCAAAATTTTTCCGCTTTTTCCTCAAGTTTCCAAAACTCGCGCCGATGTTCGTGACTGAATAGGTAGGATTCCGCTTATCCCCTGCCTGGAAAGGAAACAACCATGGTCACAGCGATTCAACCCAAAGCAGCACCCATAGAGCCACCGGTTAGCCGGGCGGCAGGAACGGGTGTGGCTCAGGCTGCTGCGCCCGAACCCGCACCAGCCACCGCTCAGAAGGCGGTGATCACCCCTCCCGAGAGAACGAAAGTCAAGATGGATGGCGAGATGATGCGCAAGAACCTGCAGGACGCCATCAAACGCATCAACGAGATGGTGCGAGACGGCGGCCGAGGCCTGAACTTCAGCCTGGATGAAAAACTGGGTCGTCCGATCGTAATGGTCAGAAACCTGGAGTCGGGTGAGGTCATTCGCCAGATCCCGACCGAAGTGGTGGTCAAGGTAGCGCACAGCATTGAGAACCTGAAAGGGATGCTTCATAACGAAGTCATCTGAAATTCGGGTCTTTTACAAAGATTCTCTCAAGTTTGTATCCGAGGTGCCGATTTTCGAAAACGTGAGGATCCTAAACCTCAAGTTTCAAAAACTGAATGCAGTGGACTTTAAAGGAGAAACCCCATGTCCGTGATTAACACAAACGTCAATGCGCTGGTATCGCAAGAATCCATGCGCTCTAGCAATTTGAAGCTGTCGCGTTCGATGGAGCGTCTCTCCACCGGCTCGCGCATCAATTCGGCCAAAGACGACGCCGCTGGCCTCGCCATCACCAACCGCATGACCTCGCAGGTTCGCGGTATTCAGATGGCGATCAAGAACTCCAACGACGCGATCTCGATGAGCCAGACCGCCGAAGGTGCGTATGGTCAAGTCAATAACATACTGCAGCGTATGCGTGAACTGGCCGTTCAGTCAGCGACCGGTACTGTCACCAACTCTGATCGTTCCTCGATCCAGTTGGAAGTAGACGAGCTGATCAGCGAAATTAACCACATTGCCAGCACCACCAACCACAACAACATCAAACTGCTCGATGGCAGTGCGAAGAACGTCGTGATTCAGACAGGTTCGAATCAGGAAGATACTATCAAGATGGCGTTTGATTCGGTTAAGGCGAATCATATGGGTTCGGATATCCAACCTTCGGTCACAAGCGTAAGTGGAACCTCAACCACAAGGGCGGCGCTCGCCGACGGTGATTTAATGATCAACGGTGTACAGGTGGGCGCAAGCTATGCAGATGACGACAATCTGTCTTCAGCGAACCTAGCGACGAGCGCGATTGCGAAAGTAGCAGCTATCAACCGAGTCTCCGAATCCAGTGGTGTGATCGCAAAGGTAGCTGAGAACATCGTTTCTGGAACCGCAATGGTAGGTGCTGCATCGTCAGGTACGATCACCATCAACGGGTACACAACTTCCACAATCCAGACCACAACAGACGGTGCTCTCAGCCGTAAGCTGACGAGGGATGCGATCAATGCGATATCTGCCGCCACGGGTGTCACTGCAATGGACACTGAAAGCGATAATGGTGGCATTGTTCTCAAGGCGGCGGATGGTCGTAATATTGCGCTCACTTTGACTGGCGTCACATCTGCAGCAACTGGCGCAGCTGCTACCGCAAGCACTTACGTTAGTAGTTTCCATCTTTACTCAAAAGATGGCTCATCGATGGTGCTGGATTCCAAAGAAGACGTTCTGACTGTCGATGAGAATACACCGACCTACGCTGGTATCACGAAAGCCGGTTTGCGAATTGGTACATACCAGGGCGGTGCCGCAAGCTCGGCGACAGCCATCCGTACCACCACGGAGGAGACTGCAGCTGCAAGTACGGGCACTGTTGCTGATCTTGCCGGTGTTCTGAATGGCGACACTTTGGTGATTAATGGCATCGCAATTGGAGGAGCTGTTGCGACAGATGACACGGCATCGTATCAAACCAGTGGTTCAACCACAACGGGCAGCCAGCGCTCAGCCAGCGCAATTGCGATTGCAGCTGCAATTAATAAAGAAACTGACCGTACCGGTGTAAAAGCGACTGCTCAAGCAAATGTTTTGCGTGGAACCGCATTTACTGCAGGTGGCACTGCAGTCACTTCGGCAACCATCACATTGAACGGTACCTCAATCGCTCTGGCCGACTTCACGGATATTCAAAACGTTGTCGATTCTTTCAACGAGGTATCGGGTCAAACAGGTGTTACGGCCCGTGTCTATGGTACGGCAGTTGAATTGCGTGCAGAAGATGGTCGAAATATCTCGATCGCTGCTACCAATGCAGTTGCGGCTAACTTAGGCCTTAGTGGTCTAGATATTGGCACCGGCGCTACATCCCAAATTACTTACTACTCATCAGTTCAATTGGAGTCGGATGAGGCATTTACGGTCGAGAGTGGTTTCGAGGGTGTCCTAAACTTTGAACGTCTAGGATTCCGAAGAGGTACATTCGGTGGAGCTACAGGCGACAAGGTATCGGAAATCAATATGACAAATCAGCGAGGAGCAAGTGACGCGCTCAGAGCGATTGATGCTGCGATTAACCAGGTGTCAGCAGCCCAAGCAAAATCCGGTGCTCTAAATAACAGACTTGATGTGATTATCAATAACTTATCGGAAGGATTGCAAAACATTTCGGCGTCTCGCAGCCGTATCCTGGACACGGACTACGCGCAAGAAACGACAGAGTTAGCAAAATCACAAATTATCCAACAGGCAGCAACTGCAATGCTGGCTCAAGCTAACCAGGCCCCACAAGGAGTTCTGGCACTGCTCAAGTAATATAGCTAGGAAGTCAATAAAAACCGGGGTAGCGATACCCCGGTTTTTTTCGTTCCGACTGTTTATTTCTTTGCCACTTGGGGAGATACTGTTGCCGAGTACATTTTAGCCAACAACAAACATGTCCATCTCCACTGAACTGAGGCAAAAAATCGGTTGTAATGAGCAAGATATCTCGGATGAGTTACTCAGTAAATTCTTGGGGACGAAACACTGGAACCTATCCGATCTGGCGGAACTCGGTATCGACCTTGTACGTCGGAGTAAATTTGATCTTGCTGTGAGAGTTTTTGCGAAGTGGACGGAGGTGACCCCAAATAATCCTGAGCCCTGGACTAATTTGGGACTGTGTCTTGCGCGGCAAAGAAAAATAGATGAGGCCCGAGATATTCTTGAGTACGCACTGGAATTGAATCCAGCTTATGTGCCCGCAATGAATAACTTGTCTGAGGTATACCAACAACTTGGTGATCATGATCGCCAATTAAAAAATTGCTTGCTGGCTGTCAATCAAGATCCTAAATCAGCACTAGCTTTCAATAACCTTGGAACAGCTTTGGTCGACATGGGCATGTTCGAAGAGGCAAAACATGCTTTTGAAACCTGCCTTGTTCTGGACCCATCTTCTTTTGAGGCGGGCTTCAATCTTGCAAAAGTCGCTTCTCGCGAGGGGGATAGTCTTCGTGCACTGCAATATCTTGAAAAGGCGAAGGTAAATATTGAAGAGAAAAGTTCCCGACAAGCTGACTTACTAGATTTGCAGCTTGGCATAGAGTATTTGATATGTGGACGACTGAAAGACGGCTGGGAGCTCTATGAAAAGGGATTTTCGCTAGATATTCCGGCATCGCTAGCGCGCGCGCCCAGAAGAGAATTCATGGTTTCGACCTGGAATGGTCAAAATCTTTTACCTAATGAGAAGTTGATGGTTTGGCGCGAGCAGGGTATCGGTGATGAATTAAGATTTGCCACGCTTATTCCGGAACTAAAAAAAATCGGGGGACAGATCATCATCGAATGTGATCCTCGTCTGGTCGATGCCTTTCAACGATCCTTTCCAACTTTTCATGTCAGGACTAATCCTTCAGATCCTGAGCGGCTCATTTCTAGAGAAGAGTCCGATTATGATTTTCAAATTTCAATGGGATCGCTACCTACGCATTATATGCAGTCGCCTGATATATTTGATCGCTTAGGTGGGTATCTGCGGCCATCGATTGATCAGGTAGAAAAATTTGCACAGCGGCTCTCTGCATTTAATAGCGTAAAAAAAATAGGTATTTGCTGGCGAAGCCATAAGTTATCAGCAACGCGTAATAGAAAGTATACAGCACTTGAAGACTGGGGCGATATTCTTTCAGCGCCGAATTCAGTTTTCGTGAATCTTCAATATGGTGATTGTGAGCAAGAACTGCTGGACGTTGAGCAAAGATACGGTATCAAAATTTTGAGATGGAACGATGTTGATTTGAGAGATGATCTCGAGGCCGTCCTTGGTCTTATGCAGAACATGGACTTAGTAATCTCGCCCTCGACAGCCGTAGTTCCCCTGGCAGGGGCGATTGGGCGGCAGACCATTTTCGTTGGGCATCCGAGTTGGGTAATGCTAGGGGAGAGGGAGAGATATCCTTGGTTCTCATCGGTGCACCCCGTTCTGGTGGATAAGACGCTTCCGGTAGCTTCGGGACTACCGGAGGCCAAGCGCCTAATGGATGTGCTACTTCAATTCTGATGGATTGTAGTAATCGCGACTTGATCTGACAGTTACCCGATTTGATCGATGCGTGCTTTCGCTCCTAAAAGGCTGGGCCATCGGCGTTAGTAATTTACCGCCTGTTTTTCTCGAAACAGCCTTGGGGGTAAATAACCCAAAGCACTATGCAGATGACTAGTATTGTAATGCTCGAACGGTAATCCCCCCATTTTTAAGGTGCGCCTGAAGTAGCGTTACGCGGTCATTGCCAGCCGCTGATTGGGGGTTATGCCGCCCAAGGCCACGTCCGGGCGTTCGTGATTGTAGTGCCACTTCCAGCGCGTCGCCCGCTCCTGTACCTCATCGATCGTGTCGAACAGCTCTTGCGCCAGCCGGTCATAGCGCACCGTGCGGTTGAAACGCTCGATATACGCATTCTGCTGCGGCTGACCGGGCTGAATGTATTCGATCCGAATCCCTTGTTTACTGGCCCAGGTTTGTACTGCACCGCTGACATTCTC
>SYFN01000104.1 GCA_005800405.1 Burkholderiales bacterium | reverse complement strand
TTCTCGGGACAGGGCATTGAGATCGGCCTCGGTTTTAATGTCTTTGGCCAGTTCGGCCGCTAGGGCCTGTAGTTTGCTGCGTTCCATAGTTGTGCCTTGCATGACGGTTTCCCCTGTAGGAGGTTAATAGGCCGTCGGCATTTACACAATTTTATTTACAGGCTCCCTTTTGACAAAATTTGATTGACGCCGGCACCATCAGCACGGCCGGCTTATCGCTGCTCCTCGGGTTCCTCGGCTTGATCCAAAGCTTCCATTAGAGCTATCAATCAATCCGGCACATCTGTTTGTGCTTCGGGCCGGCCACGAACATGATTCACTGATACCGGTGCCTATCCAAATGTTGATGGGTTAATCGAAGGTGGCAGAGGAAAATCCGTAGACACTTCGTGTAAGTGCATCAGCTTTTTCACCTTTATAGCACTGGAGTTGCTATCTCCAGAGGGTGTTTTCATCGGCTCGGTCAGAGCTAAAACCATACATTTCGTACCAGGAATGAACAGGACTTCCTTCTCCGTGAGCAAAATATCAGACGTATCTCGCTCAAACGCTGACGAGGAGGCCAGAGAACGGGCTGCAATTCATGCGCGTTGAAGCCAAATAAGAAGATTGATTTTGCTATTATGAAAATAATCTAGAGAATAATGTTTGTTTACCAAGTTTCAATTCACTTTTGATTAGGAAAGCGTTTAATACAGAAGCGCCTTGTGACCTTATACCGCAGGTGTGGGAGGTGGAGCACCGAAATTCAAGGGTTTGCTGCCAATGTCTGGCTATGACGGTTTGACGCCTTGATTTATCTGTCCCCCCCTGAGTATTCGATGAGTAGTCAGCGCCGGCCTGCAGTTAACAAGGCCCGATCCACCTGATTGCAGGTCAATTTGTAAAAATTCATTTCCAAGCGGTAGAGGCGCGAGTTGAGGATTATGATCCGGACAGAAACCAATTAACTTCCGTCCCGGGTATGGTTGATTTTTCCAGCCAGCGAATACCCTTGTAACCAAAACCGCTCAAGGGTTCATGGAAGTCCGCAAGCAATATAAAAATGATAAAAAATAGTATTTTATTCGTACCGCTGGTTTTACTGTGTTCCTTGGGGAGCGCGGTAGCCAAGGTCGTGCCCGCCAGTGCCGAATATCTGTTTGGCCCGGAGACCTCCGAGAACGAGGCCTGCGAGCTCGCGCGAAACAAGGCCAAGTCGATGGCCTTGTCTCAGGTGGTCGGGGAGAAAGTATCCAGCGAAGAACAGCTGATCTGTAATCAGACTACTGGCAAATCCATAGACTATGGCTGCGAATTCCACCGTATTACCTGGTCGATGATTGATGGTGACATTCGGACGGTACGGAACGAAGTCAAGAAAATTGAAACGCGCGAGGGAGCCAGAGCGTGTGTTGTCAGTCTTGAAGCCGAGATCATCGAACCCATCAAAAAGCCCGACCCCAATTTTGATATCAGCGTAAAACTGAATAAAACTGTTTTTTCGGTGGGTGACGATATGCTGGTCGAGCTTGAGGGTACAGAGCCCTCGCATCTGGTAATTTTTAACTGGCTGCCGAACCAGAAGAATGAGGTCATTCGTATCGTCCCCTACACCAATGATCAGAACGTCAATTCGTTTTATCTAACGCGTGGAGACTCCAACAAGATTTTTCATAAATTTCCGCTGCAAGCACAATGGTCAGACGCCTACAGCAAAAATAAAAAATTCATCGATGAGTGGTTGATCATCATCGCAACCAAGAACCCTTACCAATGGCTATCCAGCTACGATTTTGAAAAATTCAAAGAGCGCTTGCGTGAGATTCCCATTGACGAGAGACGCATCGTTCGCAAGGGTTATCAGCTGACACGTTGAGCCGCTCATGCGATCTTCATATTTTTCTTTGATGCTTGCAGCTTGGGTCATTGCCGGATTAACCGGTTGTGCAACGCGTTATGTTGAGGATAATCTGTCGACAGTAAAATCGGACGAGATGATGGGTGATGTCGTGATATCTGAAGCGCAAGACGAATATAAATCCTCTCCGCCAGTCTGCCTTGGTCTGATGCCATTGACTGCAGCTAAGCCGGCATTTGCACCCGTCGACGATATTCGCAAAGCTTTTCACGCCCATCTTGCGCCAACGGGTATCCGATTAATCTCGCTGCAGAAAATTGATGCGCTAGTTGACCCAGCTGCGCCAGCGGACAAGAACCTCCAGAAAGTCGCCGAGGCGACCCAGTGCGACACGCTGATCATGGGTGAAGTCACGGAGCGGAAGACGCGTTTCTGGGGCGTTTATTCCGAAGTCAGAGTTGGCGCCCGCTTGAAGATCGTTCGCGTGGGTACAGGCACAGTAATCTGGGATGGCCACCACACAGCGGTCATGCGTGATGGTGGTGTGCCGCTCAATCCTGTTAGTGTTGTAGGTGGCGCAGTGTCTGCTGGCGTTAACCTGCGAGATGAGCAGATTAAACGCACGGTGCATGATCTTGCCCGACGTTTGGTTCATGCGATACCGCAGCTCAAGTACATTGACGATATGCCGGTTGTCGCCAATGCCAAGAAGATTACACCGTCAGAGCCGAAAGCAGAGCCTGTGCAAAGCTTTCTCACATCCCTTGAATCGCGGACAGACGATGAGAAAAAGAGCAGCTTGGTTGCGGCATTGGCGAGCGATCTGTGGCGCACGCCGAAAGACCGTTTGGCAATCGCCGAGTATCTGATACGTCTCGACCAGCACAATCCTCGCGGTTATGTTGAGGCGTCGGCAGCGAAGCTGAGCTTGTCAGAGCCTGCGCAGGCGCTGGAGCTTGCCAAGAAGGCGGTTGCTATTGATGCGGTTAACCCCGACCATCAGTTTCAGCTGGGCAGAGCCTATTTGCACCTCAATCAGGCGGATCAGGCTGTGCGTCCTTTTTTACATGCTGTTTCGGCACCCAACCCCAAAAGCTTGTATTTCAATGCTCTGGGGCTAGCCTATAACCAGAGCGGAAGGCATGCGATGGCTGCCGCCGCTTTTACAAAATCGCTGGAGTTGGATAAGGACAATCCCTTCTCATTATTACAACTGGGTTTGGCCCACGTCGGCATGGGTGACGAGGCCAAGGCAGCCATGATTGTTCGAAAGAGTATGATTATTAGCATTGCTGCGAATGATGCAGCATCGGCGCGACGGTCTTTACATTTATTCAAGGTGATGAATCTGAATGCCAGAATCCCGGAGGAAGAATTAAAGGCAATCGAAGAGCGGATCGAAAAAATCGCTCCTGTGTAAATCCGTAACGCTCTATTCAACAAGGGGAATTCTCATGCGTGTAATGAAATCAAAATATGCAGTACTCTTGATCGTACTGGTTGCTGTTGCTTGTTCGACACCGAAACCTGGTACACCAGAATTCGTCGCCGAACAGGAAGACGATCGTCAGAAGGCAGCGTTGAAATCGGTGGATCAGTCAATCAGCAAAATGCCGTCCTGGTACACCCAGTCACCGGTAGATGCCAACTCGCTTTATGCGTCCGCATCGGAAAGTTCACCCGATATGCAGATGTCGATGGATGCGGCAATTCTTTCTGCAAAGCGCCAGCTTGCCAATTCACTGGGTGCCCGCGTCTCCGAGATGATGAAAAATTATGCGTTGCAGACAGATACTGGTAGTGACGCTCAGGTCGTGCAGGAAATTTCACGCGTGGCGAAAAGTGTCACGACCGAAATCAATTTAGCTGGTTTCGTTCGTGAAAAAAGCGAAGTGGTCCAGGAAGGTCGCAATTTCCGTACATTCGTCCTTCTGCGCTATCCGGTTGGTGAGGCAAATCGCGTTGTCGCAGATCAGGTAAAGAAGAGCCAGATACTGGATACCAAGGTTCGCGCTGCTCAGGCCTTCCAGGACCTTGAGCGTGAAATTGAGGCAGCAAAAAAGAAGTAAGTCCATGAGAGCCAAGCAATTTTCTAGCGTGTGTTTCAAAACGATCACAGCAGTGCTGATGCTCTGCTGTGTGATGTCGGTCAGTGCGATTGATCTGATTACACCCGATGAAGCTCGACGTTCGCAGCAGGCACCCCCTGTGGTGGAGGCTCAGTCCACTGCGCCAGATCCGATGGCGCCACTGATTGCCGTGGTCGATCCACAGGCGGTTGACAAGGCCTTGAAAAATCCATTCCGTATGGAGATTGATTTCAAGACGCAAACCGGCGCGCGTCTGGATTTTTCGAGTTTCAAGGCCTACTATGGCGCGTTTAAGATTGATATCACGGAACGATTGCTCAAGGAGGCCATAAGAACTGCCTCTGGTCTGCGTCTGAGTAACGTCAACGTGCCATCCGGGAGTCACAAAATCATCCTGCGTATCAAAGATGAATACAACCGCATGGGTGAGCGAGAGCTTTACTTCAAGGTCGAATGAAATCACGCTTAAAACATGCTGTTTTACTGCTACTGATCATTGGCTTATTCTGCAGGGATGGCGTGATCGCTGCAGATGCCACAAAAGACGCGCTGACACGAGCAGGCATTTTTATTGATGCAGGTCGTCTGAAAGATGCGGTCGCGGTACTCAAAAGCCATGAGCCGCGCGACGCCAGAGAAGAGCAGAAAATCACGCTCTTGATGGGAAAAATTTATTTGGCAATCGATCGTCCAGCCAAAGCATTAGAGTATTTCCGCAGCGCAGACGAGCAACTCAGTTTTAATATGGACGCTATGCTGGGCGCAGCGAATGCGTCTCTCAAGCTAGGTCGTTTCGCAGACGCGCGTAAATATGCCGCGCAAGCTGAGCAGTGTGACTTGGACTCACCTGAGCCCGAGTTGTTGCTGGCACTGATCGAGCAACGCGCGGGTCAGACCAGCGAAGCTACGCGCCGTATGGATGATTTATTGCGTAAACGACCGGGATCGGCGCCCCATGTTGTCGCCTATGCGAGATACCTTTTGTCGGCGGGTGAGCAGGCAAAAGCCATGAACACGTTACAGATCTTCCGCGAATCGCATCCTACATCAGCCCCTGTGCTGGAACAGCTTGGCGATCTTGAGTTCAGCTTCGGTAATAAATCTACGGCATTCATTCTCAAGCGTGATGCAGCAAGATCGTATGCCAATCAGGGAGACGAGTATCGGGTTCGGGTGATTCAGGCGTGGGTAGAGGAGAATGCCGCAGCGCTTGACTCGCCTAAACGCAATTCGGAAATGGGTGAGCGCGTTTCGCCGGCACGACCTGCCGAGCCTGTGCCTGATCTTGCACCCAATGTTCCACCTGAGACAGCCGACAAAAAAGAGCGGCTCCCAGGATCTGTCGATCAAAAACCCAAAGTCGCAAAATTCTCTGATCCGGATGTGAACCTGCCGGTACAACGCTTTCCATTCCCAAAGGGGGTGACCATCACGGGTGGCAGCGGTTTTATCGTGGA
The DNA here is from genome assembly GCA_005800405.1 of Burkholderiales bacterium. Lineage (GTDB taxonomy): Bacteria > Pseudomonadota > Gammaproteobacteria > Burkholderiales > Burkholderiaceae_D > Pernthalerella. Next base: position 1,340 of record SYFN01000104.1, on the reverse strand, counting down.
TGAGGGGCGCAAGATTGTCACCAACAAGCATGTGATTGAGGGCGGTAAAGAGTTTGCGATTCGTACCGGTTTGGGCGAAGTCATACGTGCCAACGTCGTTTTCATCTCCGATACGGATGATCTTGCCATTCTCGAGTTGAGCAAACCGCTGCCAGCGGATCGTGCTATCCCCTCTGCTGCCTATTCCAAGCCCAGAGTGGGGCGCGACGTGGTGGTGATGGGTTATCCGCTGTGGTACATCCTGGGCGAAGGGTCGCCGTCTCTCACGAATGGCGTTGTGTCGAAAGACACGGGCATGGGCGACGATAGAAATACGTTTCAGCTGACCGCTAAAGTCAACAAGGGTAATTCGGGGGGGCCGGTCTTTGACTTGAACGGCAACGTTGTCGGCATCACCGTCGGCAAGTTGGATAGTCAAAAAATCAATCAGGAACAAGGCTTTGTTCCTGAGGATATCAACTTTGCGATTCACGTCGATCGTCTTCCGCCCATGGCCAAAGTCGCCCTGAAGTCCGAGGGTGTGTACGACAAGCCAGTATCTCCGGAAACTTTGTATCAGCTCATGCTCGGGCGCGTGGTGATGGTGGCCACTTACAAATAAACACTCCCTCGGTCCGATTTTCCCGGTGGGTACCCCCCCAAGGATTCAGGCTGTATGGCCAAGATTCCCAAGCAGAGCCGCATCGCAGGCAGCAGAGACTGGGCGAGGCGCGTTTCCTTTTGCAATCAATCGCTTAGCGATTGAGAGGGCCGGGTGAGTGCTATAATTCCGCGCTCAACCTAATTAGCCGAATGTCCGATATCAACACACCTACACAGTCCGTACCGGTTGCAGACGCATCCGCAGCTTCGCTTCCCCGCTTCGATGAATTTGGTCTGGCGCCCCCCGTGCTGCAGGCCTTGGCTGATCAGGGCTATGTGCATCCCACCCCGATACAGGCGCAGGCGATTCCTGTCGTACTCCAAGGCCGGGACGTCATGGGCGCAGCCCAGACAGGTACCGGCAAGACTGCCAGCTTTTCATTACCCATCATTCAGTTGCTGCTCGCCCATGCGAACACCAGTGCGTCGCCCGCGCGGCATCCGGTCCGGGCGCTGGTACTGACACCCACGCGCGAGCTGGCCGATCAGGTGGCAGACAATGTGAAGGCCTACTCGCGTCACACGCCTCTGCGCGCCACGGTGGTTTTCGGTGGCGTGGACATGGCACCCCAGACCGCAGCGCTGCGTTCTGGTGTGGAGATCCTGATCGCAACTCCCGGCCGCCTGCTGGATCATGTGCAGCAAAAAACCCTGAATCTCTCGCAGACACAGATCTTTGTCATGGACGAAGCGGATCG
>SYFN01000103.1 GCA_005800405.1 Burkholderiales bacterium | reverse complement strand
CGAAGATGAGTTCGAGATGGAGATTCCTGATGAGCAAGCCGAGAAGATCACGACCGTTCAGCAGGCGATTGATTACGCGAAGGCCAATGTAAAAGCCTGATCGACCTGTTTCTGATTGTTTTCAGGAGTATTGTTTGACTCGTCCGAATCGTCGCCGGGTTGTCGTCACAGGTCTCGGTTGTATCTCACCTGTCGGTAACACAGTCGCTGCCTCATGGGACGCGCTACTCGCTGGTAAATCCGGCATCGCGACCATCACCAAATTTGATGCCTCGGCCTTCTCCACCCATTTTGCTGGCGAGGTCAAGGGTTTCAATATCGAGGAATACATTCCCGGCAAAGAGGCCCGTCACATGGATACGTTCATCCATTACGGCATGGCCGCCGGCATGCAAGCAATGCAAGACAGCGGCCTTGCCGTGACAGAGGCCAGTGCAGAGCGCATCGGTGTTCTCGTCGGCTCCGGTATTGGCGGTTTGCCGATGATTGAGCAAACCCACGCGGAATTAACGAGCCGTGGTCCTCGTCGCATCAGTCCTTTCTTCGTTCCCGCCTCGATCATCAACATGATCTCGGGCCATCTGTCGATCAAATACGGTCTCAAAGGTCCCAATCTGGCAATCGTTACTGCCTGCACCACCGGTTTGCATTGCATAGGCGAAGCGGGGCGTCTGATTGAATACGGTGATGCTGACGTGATGATCGCCGGTGGTGCCGAATCTACAGTGTCACCGCTTGGCCTGGGTGGTTTTGCTGCTGCGCGCGCGCTGTCTTCCCGCACTGAGGATCCGGCAACCGCATCGCGTCCCTGGGATACGGACCGGGATGGTTTCGTGCTCGGTGAAGGTGCTGGCGTGATGGTGCTTGAAGAGTATGAGCACGCAAAAGCTCGTGGAGCAAAGATCTATGCCGAACTGCTTGGTTTCGGCATGAGTGCCGATGCGCATCACATGACCGCGCCCTTGGAACATGGCGATGGCGCACGCCGATGCATACTCTCTGCCATGCGTAATGCCGGCGTGAATGCAGACCAAATCAACTACGTGAATGCGCACGGTACTTCAACACCACTCGGCGATGTCGCAGAGACCGTCGCGATCAAACGCGCACTGGGTGATGCGGCCTCCAAGGTCGTGGTTAATTCCACCAAATCCATGACCGGGCATTTGCTCGGTGGTGCTGGAGGCCTGGAATCTGTCTTCACCGTGTTGGCGGTGCATCACCAGATTTCTCCTCCAACCATCAACATCTTCAATCAGGATCCTGCTTGTGATCTCGATTACTGCGCTAATACCGCGCGTGAGATGCCGATCAATGTCGCTCTGAAAAATTCATTCGGATTCGGCGGCACCAACGGCAGCCTCATCTTCGCCAAAGCCTGATCCTTCGTATCAATCGCCTCATTGCTGATGGCGGCGATGCGCTACGCTCACCTCGCTGATTTCTGATGTCGATTGCTACCTCGGTTGAGGTCAAGCAGTCGCGCCTCCTGTACGCGCTCACACGTGCGATGACGTTTGTGTTGTGGCTCACTGCATGGCAACTCGTCATGATGGTAAGGACACAGACGACGAATTTTGCGTATGTACTGGCCAGTGTAGTTTGTGCTATCGCGGGGCGCCTGTTGGTCTTGCCCATACTTCGCGACAGCATGACGTCGGCTGCTTTCCGTTGAATATGCGTTGCATGTCGGTGGATAGCGGCGCAGAATATGCGGCCCGCATCAGCGTCCTTCTTTGGTGAATCTCGGTTCGATTGAACTTTTTTGATTTCGCTCAGTCAGCGGTTAGGTAGTCTCGACGCTGCGTTTCGCATGAAGAGGACAAAGCGTCTGCAGGGATAGGCATAGTCAGTGAGGTATGGACTATCTGCGGCATTGCGCCGTATCTCATCAGTGCTGAGTGATGCGCGCTAGGCGATGTTGGTGGATGCGTGGAGTTTTCGCGAACTTCACAGCGTGGCGTCTCTGGCATCGGTAAGAGGAATTAGGCATTGACAACAGAACGCGACATTGATCAGCTTCTGGTTGATCGCGTCCAGCGTGGCAACAAAAAGGCGTTCGAGCTTCTGGTATCCAAGTATCAAAGGAAGCTGATGCATCTTGTGTCTCGACTTGTGCGTGATCAAGCAGAGGCCGAGGATGTTGTCCACGAGGCATTCATCAAAGCCTACCGGGCCCTTCCACAGTTTCGGGGCGATTCGGCTTTTTACACTTGGCTTTACCGGATCGGGATCGATACCGCCAAAAACTACCTGGTCACTCAAGGCAGGCGTGCACCCACGTCGACCGAGGCGGATGCTAAAGAAGCGGAAACTTTTGATGACGGAGAGCATCTAAGAGATATCAACACCCCGGAATCCATACTAGCGACCAAACAAATTGCTGAAACGGTCAACATAGCGATGGAAGCGTTGCCTGAAGAACTCAGAATAGCGATTACCTTGAGAGAAATCGAAGGTCTGAGCTACGATGAGATCGCGGTTGTCATGGGGTGTCCGATAGGTACGGTACGCAGTCGTATTTTTCGCGCGCGAGAAGCGATTGCCGATAAACTCAGGCCTTTGCTGGATACCGCCGTTGACAAGCGTTGGTGAGTCGTAAAAAAGCAAAATTGAATAATCGGATTACTAGGACAGGGATGACCATGGGCACGGGTGAGTTGAGCAAGCAGCAGATATCCGCATTCGCCGATGGCGAACTGGCCGATAACGAGGTACCTGCTGTTATGGCGGCGCTTCGTGCGACTGAGCGCACGGTGGACTGGGACATTTATCATCAGATTGGTGAAGTGCTTCGCTCCGAGACCACGATTGTCCCTGTGAGCGCCCGATTTACCGAAAGTCTCGCAGCGCGCCTGGCAGCCGAACCGCCACTGCTGGCACCAAAGCCGCGTCTTGTCGATAGGCTGCATCCCGCATGGCCTGTTGCAGCGGCGGCCATGGCTGCTGCGTTGACAGGGTTTGTGATTGCGCCACTGTTCATGCGGAGCGACGCCATTGATGGCACTGTTATGTCTGCAGCGGAGTCTGTGTCGCACAGCTCGGTCATTGCGAAAACGGATTTCGCCGTGCCCGGTGACGATACCGATGCGTTAAATGATTACATTCGCATTCACCAGACCTCGCATCCCTCGTTATATGGCACTGCGCAGTTGGCTCGGCCGGTGAATCTGAAAATCGACTCTGATCACTGACACCATGCGTGCATCAGCTACGCTGCGCAAGGCGCTGCTGTTATTTGCGCACGCAGTTTTTTGGACATTCAGTGCGACGGCAGCCGAGCCACGAATATCAGATCCTTTCAACTGGCTAAACCGTTCGCAGGTTACCGCACAGAGGCTGGAGTATTCTGGTACCTTTGTCTACCAGCAGGGATCGCAGATCAGAACTTCACGCATCACTCGTATGCGCACCAACAAGTCCGTGATCGAAAAGCTGGAAGTCCTTGATGGTCAGTCAGAGCAATACGTTCGCAATGGCGAACAGATTATTCACTATTTGCCTGCAGAGCGACGCATCATCGTTGAGCATCGTGGTAGTGATCGCAACTCTCCCGACATCCGTTTTGCCAATTCGCGCGAGATTGTCAGTCACTACACGATGCGCCATCTGAGCGCCGATCGTGTTGCGGGGCGTGACGTTGTCGGTTTCTCCCTAGAGCCGCGCGATGAATTGCGTTATCGCTATCGGTTTTGGTCCGATCGCACATCAGGTTTGCTCTTGCGTGCGCAGACCCTAAGCGAAAAGGGCGAGGTCATCGAGCAGATTGCATTTACTCAAGTTTCCATGGGTAAGGTCCATCCTTCGCAGGTAAAAACCAGTCATGCCAATACGCGGTTGGCGTGTTGAAAATGCATCTGCCACGGGTAAAGAGTCGTCCGGTTGGAAAGCCGGCTGGTTGCCCGACGACTTTAAACTCGTGGGCACCGTCAAGCGTGTACTGGCGCGCTCTCCCAACGCCGGCGAGCCCCGGGAGGTCATGCAGCTGGTGTTTTCCGATGGTTTGGCTGGAATTTCGGTGTTTATCGAAGCCTGGTCACCAAGGCACGACAGCTTGCCGTTACAGTAAGGCTCTCTGAATATGCTGGGCAAGCGGCACGGTAAATTTTGGCTTACCATTAGCGGTGAAGTCCCATTGGTGACTATCCGGCGAGTTGCCGAATCCCTTGAATTTGCCGCTTCCGGCCCTAACTAAGCTCCTATGAAAATCATGATCAAGGTAAATCGCAGTTTTTCAGCCGCCGTTTTCGCCGCTGCCGCCGCATTGTTTGTGCCGGCTGGCCTTGGCTTGGTGGCGCCCGGTAATGTGGCTGCCGCTGTATTGCCTGACTTTACGGATCTGGTCGACAAAGTCGGACCCGCTGTTGTCAATATTCGTACTACCGAAAAACCCAAAGTCATGCAGCCGGCCGTTCAGGGCAGTCCCGAAGACGAGGAAATGCAGGAATTTTTCCGTCGCTTCTTTGGCCAACCCGTTCCGCCACGACAGGGTCCTGCGCCTCGCGGTCGCCGGCCTTCGCCCCAGCAGGAAGAGCAGCAGGTGCCACGTGGCGTCGGATCGGGTTTCATCATTTCTGTCGATGGTTTCGTGCTCACTAATGCCCACGTGGTCGAGGGTGCTGACGAGGTATTTGTGACGCTCACCGACAAGCGCGAGTTCAAAGCCAAAATCATCGGCTCGGATCGCCGTACGGATGTGGCCCTGGTCAAGATCGAGGGCAGCAACCTGCCACGACTGACCATGGGTGACTCCAGCAAGTTGCGTGTGGGTGAGTGGGTCATAGCCATCGGTTCGCCCTTTGGTCTGGAAAACACGGTAACCGCTGGCATCATCTCGGCCAATTCTCGCGATACCGGTGATTATCTGCCCTTGATTCAGACAGACGTCGCAGTTAACCCGGGTAACTCTGGTGGTCCGCTGATCAACATGCGCGGCGAAGTTGTCGGCATCAACTCGCAGATTTATAGCCGCTCCGGTGGTTACATGGGCATTTCTTTCGCCGTCCCAATTGATGAAGCTATGCGCGTCGCGCAGCAGCTCAAATCCTTAGGGCGTGTTGTCCGTGGCCGTATTGGTGTCCAGATTGGTGAAGTGACCAAAGAGGTGGCTGAGTCGCTCGGCTTGCCGCGAGCGCAGGGCGCGCTGGTAGCGCGTGTCGAGCCGGGCAGCCCGGCTGAGAAGGCGGGTGTTGAAGCTGGTGACATCATCACCCACTTCAATGGTGCAACGATTGACAAGTCCGGCGATTTGCCACGACTGGTTGGCAATACCAAGCCGGGTTCCAGTTCCACGGTGACCGTGCTGCGCAAAGGCACCAAGCGAGATCTGACAGTGACTGTCGCCGAAATGGAGGCAGACCAAACCGCGAAGAAAGAAGAGAAAAAACCCAAGCAAGAGCAGGCGCTCAATGCGCTTGGTCTTGCGGTGGCTGACCTGACTGAAGCGCAAAAACGCGACATGCGCATGGAGGGTGGCGTAATCGTTGAACTCGCCGATGGTGTTGCCGGGCGTGCAGGGTTGCAGCCAGGTGATGTGATCGTGCGGCTCAACAACACCGATATCAAAGATGCGCGCCAGTTCAACGCCTTGGTGGCCAAGCTTGATCCCAAGAAAAATGCCTTGCTGCTCGTACGCCGGGGCGAGTCGTCGCAGTTTGTTCCGTTACGGCCCGCACCTTAGCCTTGATGTGGAAGCAACCGGGGCCACGATGAAGATCGTGGCCCTTTTTTATTGATCTTCTGTCTTCTGCTCATGACTTCCAAGCGTTTCATTCTTTACTCGCGCAGCTATTGCCATCTGTGCGACGACATGCTCGAGGCGCTCCGCCAGCTGTGCGGGGAGGCCTTGCCCATCGACGTCATCGATGTCGATCTGGATGGCGAGCTGGTCGAGCGCTATGACGAACTGGTACCCGTCCTCATCGGGATTGAGGATGGGCATACGCCACGGCAATTATGTAATTATTTTCTGAATGAAAACAACGTCCGGGCTTTCCTCGCGATTCAGACTGGCTGAGACAGGCTGGCGGGGCCCAAATCCGGTAAAATACGCAGTCTGGAAAGCTTTCAAAACAAAGCGCTCACTGGGAATCCGCCCCGTTCAGAGCGCTTTTTTTGTACCTGCGGCAAGTATGCAAAACATTAGAAATTTTTCAATCATTGCCCATATCGATCACGGCAAATCCACACTCGCTGACAGGATCATCCAGCTATGTGGTGGCTTGTCCGATCGCGAGATGGAAGCCCAAGTGCTCGACTCTATGGACCTCGAGCGAGAGCGTGGCATCACGATCAAGGCGCAAACGGCGGCACTCACCTACAAAGCGCTGGATGGTCAGGTGTACAACCTGAACCTGATTGACACCCCCGGTCACGTGGACTTCAGTTACGAAGTCAGTCGCTCGCTCTCTGCATGCGAAGGTGCGTTGTTGGTGGTGGATGCCTCTCAAGGGGTCGAGGCACAGACTGTTGCGAACTGCTACACCGCCTTAGACCTTGGTGTGGAAGTGGTACCAGTGCTCAATAAAATCGACTTGCCCTCTGCGGACCCGGACAACGCGATTTCAGAGATTGAAGAAGTCATTGGGATTGAGGCCAGCGATGCTGTTCACTGCTCTGCAAAAACTGGTCTAGGTGTTCAGGATGTATTGGAATCTCTTATCCAGCGCGTACCGCCGCCCAAAGGCGACCCTGATGCGCCATT
>SYFN01000102.1 GCA_005800405.1 Burkholderiales bacterium | reverse complement strand
TCGCTGATCAATGCTCGGGCGAGCGCCACGCGCTGACGCTGTCCACCTGATAGCTGCGCGGGCTTGCGCGATGACATATCCGGCAATCTCACCAGCGCGAGCAACTCGGCTGCACGCTGCTCGCGCTCGGCCCTGGCAACGCCCCGCACCATCAACGAATAGCTGACGTTGTCCAGTACCGTCATGTGTGGAAACAGAGCGTAATCCTGAAAAACCGTGGTGACCGGACGAAGATAAGGTGGTAGGGAATCCACTACGTCGCCATGAATGCTGAGCGTTCCCGAGGTCGGACGGGTAAACCCACCAATCATTCTGAGACACGTGGTCTTGCCCGAACCCGAAGGTCCGAGCAAGGTAAAGAATTCGCCCGGCTGAATGTCGAGACTGACATCGTCGACGGCATTGACTGATTTGCCGCCGGAATGAAAGACACACGATACCCGGCTCAGGCTGACAGCATGCGCCATTGAGACACTCCAGGTCGCCCTGTCGAACCGCAGCAGACCGCGGGTCGACAGGAAAAACTCAAATCAACGACCGCCGAGAATCGCGATGTAGTCGGAGACCCATTTGTGGTACGGGACGCACTGGTTGTTTTGGGTCTTGCACTGGGCAACCGGCGTGCGCCAGAACGAGATCTTGTCGAAGTCGTTGTAACCCTGATTCGCGCAACCCTGATCAGTCAGAAGCTTGTTGCCCTTACAGGCTGCAGGTACCGCCGGCACTGAACCAAACCACGCAGAGAGATCACCCTGCAGCTTGGGGTTGAGCGAATGCTCCAGCCACATGTAAGCACAGTTCGGGTGCTTTGCGTCGACGTGCATCATCGTGCTGTCAGCCCAACCGGAAGCACCCTCTTCAGGCACCACGGTTGCAATCGGGGCTTTCTTGGAGCCGAGGATATTCGCCTGGAACTGCCATGAGCTTGATGCGACCACGCCTTCGTTGGTGAAATCGTCGATCTGCACGAACGCATCATGCCAGTACTTGCCAACCAGTTTGCGTTGCCCACGCAGCAGGTCCAGCGCGGCCTTGTACTGAGTTTCGTTCAGCTCATAAGGATCCTTGATGCCCAAGGAAGGATTTTTCTTTTTCAAGTAGAGCGCTGCATCAGCGATATAGATCGGACCATCGAAGGCCTGTACGCGACCTTTGTTGCTCTTGCCATCGGGGAGTTTCTGCTCTTCGAACACCACGCTCCAGCTGGTGGGCTTCTTGTTACCGAATACCTTGGTGTTATACATCAGCACATTCCAGCCCCACTGATACGGCACGCCGTAGTGCGTGTTGTTATCGTAGTGCCATGGGGCTTTCTGCAAGCGTGGATCGACGTTCTTGTAGCTCGGAATCAAGCTGATGTTGAGTGGCTGCACCCGCTTGCCGCGAATCAGACGCAGTGAAGCGTCGCCACTGGCGGTCACGAGATCAAAACCACCTTCGTTCATTAGCGCGACCATCTCGTCCGAAGTACCCGCTGTTTTCACGTTGACCTTGCAGCTGGTTTTCTTTTCGAACTCGGTAACCCAGTCGAACGCCTTGTCGGTCGCGCCTCGCTCGATATAACCTGCCCAGGCGACGATATCTACCTGTCCTTCGCCTTTGCCGATTTTCTGCAAAGGTGCCTGCGCGAAGGTCGCGCCGGTAAATGCTGTCAGAGTCAATGCCGTTGCTGTTCGCTTCAAAGTGCTCATCGCGTCTCTCCGGTTGTCTAGATGGCCAGCCAATTCCATTGTTTTTTTGCTATCTGCCGCTGCTACGCCCCATCCAAGGCGACACATCAGCACACAGTCGGACTAACGTTATCCCTTGACCCTGAAAACCGAAAAGTTCAATATTTAAACAGGTCGCTTTCTGTTTTTCAGATAGGTCTTTGAGATGCTCTTATCCTGCCCCATAGTACGACGAAAATAGTGCGCAAACACTTCAAATTAAAGCAATTCCGCTATTTTCTGGCCGTGCGTGACGCCGGCTCCGTTGCTGCGGCAGCGCGGCTGGTGAATATCGCGCAGTCCGCGCTGACCAAAAGTATTCAGGAATTAGAAACAACCTTGGGCACCCCGCTGTTCGAGCGACTGCCCCGCGGCATGGAGCTCACGCAATCCGGCTACCGTTTCGAGGCCAAGGCTCGTCAAGTCATCTCGGCCGTCACGCAGGCCGGGGCCATCAACCGGGACGAGACGGATGAGCTGACAGGATCGCTCACCATCGGCGTGACCAGCCTGATGGCTGGCTACTGCCTCGCCGACCTGGTCGCGCGCTTCCAGCGCTCCTACCCGGGCGTCAGGATCGACATACTTGAGGATTCGCCGCCCTTCCTGGAGCACCTGCTGATCAATGGCGAGGTTGACATCGCACTGATGGTCGCCAACGCCCTCGATGATCGGGCGCTGCAAGTAGAAACGCTTTCAACATCGCCCAATCGCGTATGGATTTCGTCCAACCACCCGCTTGCAGAGCATGGCGAGCTAACACTCGCCCTCTGTGCTGGTACGCCATTGATCGTGCTAGAAGCCGACCGTATCGAGGACATGCAGCGAGCCCTGTGGCGCAGGCAGGGACTGACTCCCGACGTGAAACTGCGAACCAGCTCGCTGGAAGCAGTGCGCTCCCTGGTGGGCGTCGGCGCGGGCATATCGATTCTTCCGGACTTCCTCTACCGCCGATGGACGCTGGACGCCGAGCGTATTGAGGTCAGAAAGCTGCGCGATGCGATTCCGGGCACGGATATCGGGCTGGTACGTCGGCGTGGCGCACGCAATCGCGATGTGATCGATCAATTCATACAACTGGCGCGCAATCCAGTCGGCAATGCGCGGCGCTAGCGCGCGCTACCCGCCGTTTATCCATGCGGTGGTGTCATTCAGAGCCCGCTCGAAACGCAGCAGCAGTTCATCGATCTCTGCATCCGAGATAATCAGTGGCGGCGAGAAGGCGACGATGTCACCCGCCATTGCTCGCAGAATCAGCCCGTGTTCCTGCGCGCGTCGAACCAGGTACGCGCCTACCCCACGTTCAGGCGCAAAAGGCGTGCGGCTTGCCGGATCTGCTGCGAGTTCCACGGCTGCGATCAAACCCATACCGCGCACATCTCCGACATACGGGTGGCTGCTTAATTTTTTCAGTCCGTCGTGAAAGCGAGGCGAGACACGATTGACGTGACCAATGACATCCTGCTCTTCGTAGATTTTCAGGGCTTCCAGTGCCACTGCACAGGCCACGGGATGTCCCCCATAGGTGTAGCCGTGACCAAAAACACCCACCTCGGCGCTGGCATCTGCCACTGCCTGATAAACCCGGTCGCTGACATAAAGTGCAGACATAGGCACATATGCGGATGTCAGCATCTTGGCCACCGTGATGAAATCGGGTTGCAAGCCATAGACCTCTGAACCGAATGCCTTACCTAAACGACCAAAGCCGCTGACCACTTCATCGGCAATCAACAGAATGTCGTATTTTTTGAGAATCGGCTGAACCAGATCAAAGTAACGCGGCGGTGGAATAATCACGCCGCCTGCACCCTGCACAGGCTCTGCAATGAAGGCACCGACCGTCTCAGGCCCCTCGCGCAGGATAGTATCCTCCAGTTCTCTGGCGAGACGCTCGGCGAAGGCATCTGGCGTCTCACCGGCCTGGGCAAATTGATACGGATGCGGGCAGCTGACCCGAATGGTCTCCGGCATCGGCAAATCGAAATGCTTGTGCATGGTAGGAATACCCGAGAGCGAGGCCGCCGCGAGCGTCACGCCGTGATAGCCTTTGATGCGCGCGATGATTTTTTTCTTCTGCGGCCGGCCAATCGCGTTGTGGTAATACCGAACCAGCTTGACCGCCGTGTCATTCGACTCCGATCCTGAGTTCGCAAACAGGATGCGCGACATCGGCACGGGCGACCACCTCATCATGACCTCAACGAGCTCCGTTACAGGGCCAGAGACTTTCCCGGAGAACGTGTGGTAGTACGGCAGCTTCTGCATCTGCCGATGCGCCGCATCCACCAGACGCTGCTCCGAAAAACCCAGTGCAGCACACCAGAGACCGGCCATACCCTCGATGTATTCCTTACCGTACTCATCAGTGACATGCACGCCGCGCCCACCAACGACCACGAGTGCGCCGTTTTTTTCTAGATCCCTCGGCTGAGTGTAGGGATGAAAGTGAAATTTCGCATCTGCCTCGGCGGCGAAGGAACGTGCCATGCTTTGTCTCCATGATTAATTTTTGTAAATCTTGCCATATTGTAGGCCCAGGTAGGCCTCTCATCGACATTTCGGTGACGTGCAAGGAAACTGCTTGCAGAAATCCCCTGCACCGAGACTCTGCTATCATTGTTCTGTCGTACTGCATCTTGATTGTTTTTTAATTCGTGGTTTCAAGTACGAAGTGCAACACGGTTTAGAGATTCATGAAACACCTGATGCGGGGTTTTAAATCCCAATCGTTTTCTGGGGCGGTGATTCAATCGATCTTCGATCATTTTAAGCTCTGCATCAGTAACCG